>JANPGI010000265.1:0-2467 GCA_031423875.1 Verrucomicrobiota bacterium
CCTTGGTTGGCTCGGTAGCTCAGTTGGTAGAGCAGTTGACTCTTAATCAATTGGTCCACGGTTCGAGTCCGTGCCGGGCCACCATTCCCTTTCCAAACAAAGCTGGCGTCACAAAACTGTTTGGGTAAAGTCGCACCGGGTTTCACAAAATACGCGCTGGAAACAAACATGAGCAAACCACCGATTGCACCACGCCACATCCTTGTTGTGGACGACGAACCCTATGTTTGCGACGCCGTGCGGATGATGCTGGCGTTCGATGGGCATGAGGTGGAGACCGCAGCGAACGGTAAAGAAGCTCTCGCCATTTTCAACAAGGGGAAGTTTGATCTCGTCATCACGGATTATGCGATGCCCGGCATGAAGGGTGACGAACTCGCCGCTTCCATCAAAGTCATCTCGCCCACCCAACCTGTCGTCCTTATCACGGCCTACGCCGAGATGCTCAAGTCCGCCGAGAATCCCCTGACCGGTGTGGATTTCATCGTGAGCAAACCATTCCTGCTGGAAAATCTCCGCGAAGCCATCGAGAAGACCACGCCCGGCAAATCAGCGCCTAAAGCCTGATCTCTGCTCGCTCTCCGCGCTTTGTTGATCGGGTGTTCATGAAAAAGTCCCGCTTCAATCCCCGGTCATCTACTAAATCCGTAATTCTCTCCAAGCCATACGTAGTCACTCACATTGCCGCGAAGCCACTCAAGTGGAAATAATACTCGCGAACAAAGTTTTTGAATCTGCCTATGCAACTTGAAATGAAACCAGACTCGGAATTGGGCGAACCATCCGCTTCTGGAAAACCATCCGCTCCCGCTACTAATTTAGCTCAAGCGCGATGGAAGGCGTTCTTAAAAAATATCTTCTTCGCCTCGCTCATCGCAGGCCTGTCTTACGGGAGTTTTCATTTCATCACCGCCTACGTGATGCAATCCGTTCACGTCGTCGGCCAGAGCATGTCACCCACACTCCACGACAATGAACGCTACGTGCTGAATCGTTGGGTCTATCGTGTGCGCGATCCCAAGCCCTCGGAAATCGTGGTCTTACGCGATCCAGCAGACAATTGCTACGCCGTGAAACGCATCGTCGCCAAACAGGGCGATACCGTGGTGGTCAAGAAAGGTCACCTCTTCGTGAACGGAAAAGAACTTCAAGAGCCATATCTCCCGGAAGGCACATCAACATTTCCCGCCCCGCTCTATGAAGAACAGATGTGGATCTGCGGATTGAACCAGTATTTTGTCCTCGGCGACAACCGCAACAACAGCGCGGATAGCCGCACGTACGGCGCCATATCACGCCAGAACATCCTCGGCATGGTCACGCCTTGAACAACTCACGCATGGCAGATCATCCCATCGCGTCCCATCAGCCCTACGACATCGCAGATATCCCGTTGCAGACAGAACGCCACGTCCTCCCGTAATTCAGGGTTCGCCAAAAGCCGTCTTCCGTTCTGCGCATGGCGCATCGCACCGGGTAGATCATTTTGAGCGTCACGAAAAACTCTTTGCGCAACCTCCGCTGAATCCTCCACCACGCACGATCGCCCCGAACCGACCAACAAATCACAAAACGCCCCGGCACACAGGATATCTTCCAGCGCAGCCGCCTCGCCAGTGCCGGCACAAACCAGCACCACACGCGCTGCGCCACGCGACTGAAGCCAAGTCGCCGTCGCGGTAAGATTCAGGAACGACGCCACGCACACAGCATCCGCCGACTCGCTCGCCCGCAACGCGCGCGTGCCATTCGTCGTCGTTGTGATGATGACATTTTCAGCCACACGCGATGCGGTAAATTCGCGCGGCGAGTTGCCAAAATCGAATTCCACACCTCCACTCTGTGTTGCGTTGATCCGCAATCCCTCGCGTTCCCCCGCCAGCGATGCGCCCGGATGCTGCGCGCGTAACTCCACCGCTTCACAAATTTCCTCGACCGGAATGAATCCTTTCGCACCATGCGCAAGTCCCGTCACGATGACACTCGTCGCGCGCAAGACATCAAACACCACGCAAACCTCTCCTGCGAATCCACGCGCGCGCCGCGCCTGATATTCCGCCGGACTCAACAATGCTTCGATAATCATGCTCATGCTAGTGACTGGATTCAGGCTGGACGGCTTGAAACGTTCTTGCCGCTCGCCACGCGGAAGTGGTGAAACAGATATTGCTGCGCGTAACCGGCGTTCGCACCAAAATGTTTTTCGATGAAACGTCGCAACCGATCAGGCTTCACGTTTCGTCCACGAAAATACAACTGCGTCAACACACGCCGCACCCACACATCCACCGGAAACGCCGTCGGAAACCCGTACGCAAATAGAAGCACACAGTCCGCGATCTTTTCACCCACACCGTCGAGCTTCATTAACTCCTCGCGGGCTGCCGACAATTCCATCCGCCCGACCACAGCAAGATTGATCTCTCCCGCCGCCACACGTTGTGCCGCAGCCAGCAGATACGGCGCG
>JANPGI010000266.1:0-6355 GCA_031423875.1 Verrucomicrobiota bacterium
CGACATCTCCATCTTCACACGATCACCGATGGTCAGGCGCACCCAACGCTTGCGCATCTTGCCGCAGATGGTGGCCAGCACGAGATGCTTGTTGTCCAATTCCACGCGAAACATCGTGCCGGGCAGCACGACGGTGACGCGACCTTCCACTTCGATATGTTGTTCTTTCATGACGGACTGACTGGGGGAAACCAACGAAAATAAAAAAGCGGGGTTCGGCTCACCCGAACCCCGTTGCGAACGTTACGACCGATGATTAGTAGCGACCGCCACCACCGCCACCGCCACCGCCACCGCCGACGCGGTATTCACGACGACCACCACCGCCACCACCGCCACCACCACCGCCCGTGCGCTCTTCGCGAGGCTTGGCGACATTGACTGTGAGGGCGCGGCCGTCCATTTCCTTGCCGTTCAACGCTTCGATAGCTTTTTGGGCTTCGTCAGCGGAACTCATGGTCACGAAACCAAAGCCACGGGGGCGATTGGTCATGCGATCCATCATCAGGTTGGTTTCGGTGACCGTGCCGAACGCGGCAAACGCGTCGTTGAGGTCGTTTTCAGTGGTATTGAAGGAAAGATTTCCTACGAATAGTTTATTGCTCATGTGATTTTAACTGTCGGATTAACCGGTACTTTCCACGGACTGTTCCCGAACGTCGGGTCTAAAATCATCACTGAAACAAGTTCACTTGAGGATTCACCATGTCTTGAAAGGGACTAGCTATCTTACAGACCCGGCGAGTATCAGGGCGTTCACCCGCAATAGCGACAACTATCTTTGGCGTGCGGTGTTCGTATAACCGGGTGAGGCGCTACTCGTTTGTCCTAGAGTGCGGACGGTACCCGTCCGCAACGCGCCGCCACGGCTCACGCATAGAATCCTTCCATACGCCTTTCGCTATCCACGCGCTGCGAGCGAGAGACCGCTCGCGCTCCGTCAACTATCCTCACCCGACTTTGATCACACCCATTTCAATCTTGCGTTTTGGGTCGTTGACCGGAAGACTGCGCGCTCATTTATGGATACCAATATCGAAGAATCCCCGGCCATCTTCAATCTGATGGCTTGGATCGAGAAAAATAAAAAACAGGTCGTGTTCGGATTGATTGCCCTGGTTGTGATCGCCATCGGGATCGCTTCCAACAACGCATCCAAGCGCGAAAAAGAACAAAAAGCCGGGCAAGAATTGTCCCGCGCGCTGCTCTCCCCGCTCTTGAATCGCACCAGCCAAGCCGAGTCTGCGGATGGTTTGCTCAAGGTTGCGTCGGCCAACGGTGGAACACAGGCGGGTCAACAGGCGTTGCTGCTCGCGGGCGGCGCGTTGTATGGCGGCGGAAAGTTTGCAGAAGCGCAGGCGGCGTTCGAGCGGTTCGGTCGCGAACACTCCAGCAGCGAATTGGCGCCGCAGGCTGTGTACGGCATCGGTGCGGCGTTGGCGGCTCAAGGGAAACTCGATGAGGCTGGTAAGTCGTTCAAAGACGTTGTGGATCGCTATCCGAATTCTCAGGTGGCAAAGCAGGCGCGTTACTCGCTGGCTGGCGTGTTGAATACTCAGGGCAAATTGGAGCAGGCCGCGACGCTTTATGAAGAAGTGGCTCGTTCTGATGCGGGCAGCTCGCTCGGTAATGAGGCGGCGCAGCGCGCAGATGAGATTCGCGCCAAGCTTCCCGCTGTTGTTCCGCCCGCTCCGGTCGCGGCAACGAACTCGCCCGCCGCCACGAAGTAATTCACTCCATGAATCAAACTCTCACCAAGCAATGCGTGGCCGAATTCATCGGCACGTTCGCACTCTGTTTCGTCGGCATTCTCGCCATCCATCATAGTCCCGGCTTGCTTGGCGTTGCGCTGGCGCATGGGTTGACCATCGCAGTGATGGCGTCCGCATTTGGTGCGATCTCTGGCGGGCACTTCAATCCGGCAGTTTCCGTGGCGTTGTTTGTGGCGGGAAAAATGGATGCGATGCGCGCGGGAGCCTACATCGTCACGCAACTCGTTGCGGCAACAGCGGCGGGATTGTTGATCGTCGCGATGGCTGGTGATGCGGGCAAGGGGATTGTTGCCGCTGGCACGCCTGATCTCGGTGCAACCGTGACTCAGTTTCAGGGCATCGTGTTGGAAATCGTCCTTACATTCTTTCTCGTCGTCGTGATTTTCGGAACTGCCGTGGATTCCCGCGCACCGAAGATTGGTGGATTGGCAATCGGCCTTACGGTTGCGTTGGACATCCTCGCTGGTGGCCCGATCAGCGGCGCGGCGATGAATCCAGCGCGCACCTTCGGACCCGCACTCGCAAGCGGTCACTGGAACAATCACATCGTTTATTGGATCGGCCCACTGATCGGTGGCGCACTCGCAGGGTTGATCTACGGACGGTTTCTCATCAAAGAGTCCAAGTAATCGCGGGTTGGTGAGGTCGGGAGTTTTCTTCGCACCATGAAATTGACGATCATCGGAACGGGCTACGTCGGACTGGTCACGGGAACGTGTTTTGCCGAAGTCGACCATCACGTCATCTGCGTGGATAGTGACGCGAACAAAGTCGAGATGCTCAAGCGTGGCGGTATTCCCATCTACGAACCCGGTCTTGAAGAACTCGTCAAAAAGAATGTTGCCGCTGGGCGATTAAGTTTTACGAACAGCACGGCCGAAGGCGTTGAGAAGTCGGATGTCATCTTCATCGCCGTGCCAACGCCCCCGCAGCCGGATGGCTCGGTGGATTTGAGTTACATCGAACGCGTCGCGCGCGACATCGCCGGAGCGATGACCAGTTACAAGATCGTCGTGGACAAGAGCACCGTGCCGGTCAAGACGGGCGACAAGGTGGCGGAGACGATCAAGCGTTACTGCAAGGCGCAGGTGGAATTTGACGTGGTGAGCAATCCCGAATTTCTCCGCGAAGGTTTTGCCGTAGATGATCTGATGAAGCCGGATCGCATCGTGGTGGGCGTGCGTTCGCAGCGTCCTGTCGCTGCGATGAAGCAGGTGTATGAACCTTTCAACGCGCCGATCATCGTCACCGACATCAACTCTGCGGAACTCATCAAGCACGCGTCCAATTCCTTCCTCGCGCTGAAGATTTCCTACATCAACGCTGTGTCCATCTTGTGTGAGGCTGCAGGTGCGAACGTGCAGGAAGTCGCCACCGGCATGGGGCTGGATGACCGCATTGGACGTCGCTTCCTGAATGCGGGTATCGGATTCGGCGGCAGTTGTTTTCCCAAAGACCTCAGCGCGTTCATCAAAATCTCCGAGCAGGTCGGCTACGATTTCCGGTTGCTCAAAGAAGTTCAGAACATCAACGCCGAGCAGATGGAACGCTTCATCAAGAAAATCACCGAGACGTTATGGGTGTTGAAGGACAAGAAAATCGCCGTGCTGGGATTGGCGTTCAAACAGAACACCGATGACGTGCGTTCTTCTCCGGCGATTGATCTTTGCCAGCGGATGTTGAAGGAAGGCGCGACGTTGCGCGTTCACGATCCCAAGGCGATGGACAAAGCGCGTGCGGTTTTGCCCAACGTGACTTTCGTGGACGACATGAATGACGTGGCGCAAGGCTGCGATGCCATCGTGGTTGCAACCGAGTGGGATGAATTCAAGAAGCTTGATCTCGAACGGTCACGCAAGGCTCTCTCTGCGCCGATCATGTTCGATGGCCGGAATCTTTTCGATCCGCAGGAGATGGAGAAGCTCGGTTGGATATACAAGAGCATCGGGCGATGAAACAGCAGTCGAGAGTCGAAGGTCGAGAGTCGAAGGCCAGCAATTCAAGCCCTCGACCCTCGACCCTCGACCCTCGACAAGTTGTTGAAGTCAGCGCTGGACTTGTCTTTCGTTCCGGCAAATTACTCATCACGCAACGCCACGCGGGAGCGCACCTCGGCGGGTTATGGGAATTTCCGGGCGGCAAACGCGAGGCTGGAGAGACGTTTGAGCAATGTCTCGCTCGTGAACTGCGCGAAGAACTTGGTGTGGATGTCGTGGTCGGCAAGTTGTTCGATTCTGTCACGCACGCTTATCCAGAACGCACGGTGTTGTTGAAGTTTTTTCTCTGCCTTCTGCCAACGGGCGAACCTCAAGCGATTGATTGCGCGGCGGTCAAGTGGGTGAATCGCGAAGAATTGATCGCCCATGATTTTCCGGGTGCTGATGCTGGGTTGCTTACAAAATTAGTTGGTGATGAAGTACTCTGGTCTTGAATCGTAACCGCTGTCTCTTACGGTTTGATGATCACACGCAAGTCATCACCGAACTTCTCCAGACGATCCAACGTTTCATTCACCGCACTGGCCTCCAGCGGGATTGTTCGCGTTACGGCGTGGGAAAGATCGAGTTGTCCCCGTCGCCCGAACTCCAGCAACGTCGGAATCTCAGACGCAAGATGATCTGATACGCCGATGATCTCGGCTTCCTTGTTGATGATCTCGTGATAGGGCGCGACATCAAATGAATGTTCCATAATGCCGACGAGCGCGGCGCGACCGTGGATTGCGAGCGAGCGCACGGCTTGTTGCATTGTGAGCGGGAGGCCGATGAGTTCCAACGCCACATCCACGCCGCGACCACCTGTGAGTTGCTGGATCATCGCGACGGGATCATCAATCGCGGCATTCACCGGCGTTGCTCCAAAGCGCGTGGCGATTTCAAGTTTGCGGCGATTGATGTCCACGGCATAAACGGCACTCGCGCCAAGCGCGCGTGCCAGTTGGATCGCAGACATGCCGAGTCCACCGACGCCGAATACCGCCACGGTTTCGCCCGCTTGCAACCGTGCTTTGTTCAACGCATGAAGTGATGTGGCGGATGAACACATCATGATCGCGCCGTGTTCAAATGGGATTTCATTCGGCAGCTTGAACACGCTCCGCTCAGGCATGACGACGAATTCCGCATAACCACCATCGCGATATTTCCCCATCATCTGGGATGAGTTACAGAATTGTTCGTCGCCGTCGGAACACCAATCGCAACAGCCGCATGTCGCAAGATAGTGAAGACACACGCGGTCGCCGGATTGAAACTGTTTCACGTCGCGTCCGATCTGTTCGATGACGCCAGCGACTTCATGGCCGAGTGTGAGGGGCAGGGGATGAACGCGAGATTTTCCAGCGCGATAGTGCGCGTCCGAATGGCAGACGCCTGCCGCTTTGACGCGGATGAGAACGTCGTGAGCGCCGGGTTGCGGCATGGGCACGTCGTGAAGCTCCAGCGGGCGACCCTGATGGACAAGGCGGATGGCTTTCATGCTGCACGCAGCGTAGGTGACGGCGTGGGTCGTGTCCATGCGACGATAATCATCCGCCCACGAGAGAATTTTAGACTTCAGACCTTGGACTCAAGACTGTTAGTTTCTATGTGTGAGCGAACAATTGCCGAGCGTAACTGTCATCATCCCCGCGCGTCCTGACGAGGCGGAGGTGACGGCTGTGACGGCGGCGCGTGCGTTGGATTATCCGGCGGACAAGTTGGAGATTGTTCTCGCACGCGGCAAACAACCATCAGTGCAACGCAACACAGCGCTTCGTGCCGCTCGTGGTGAGTTGATTTATTTCCTCGATGACGATGCGCTTCCTGTGACGGGAAATCTCCGCCGCGCCGTGGAGATTTTTCGCGACGTGAAAGTTCAGATGCTTGGCGGGCCGAATCTTTGTCCGAAAGATGCGCCGTTTCTGGAGCAGGTGTTCGCGCTGGTGTTATCGAGTTGGATTGCGTTTGGACCGAGCCGCGCTCGCTATGCGAGAGTCGGATCGGTTCGTGAGACGAACGAAAAGGAACTCATCTTGTGCAACATGCTGGGACGGCGTGAGACATTGCTGGCGCACGGCGGATTCAACGAAGCGCTTTATCCGAACGAGGAAAACGCGCTCATGGACAACATCCAGAAGGCGGGCGGCAAGTTGATGTATGACCCGGAGCTGTTCGTGTGGCGCAGGCCGCGTCGCACGTTGCAGCAGTTCATGCGGATGCTGATGAATTACGGTCGCGGTCGCGCGGAGCAGTTTAGGACGACGCCGACGCTCGGTTCGCTACCGAACTTTGTACCGCCGATGTTTTGCGCGTATCTCGTGGCTCTAGTGCCGCTGACTTATTTCTCGCCGTTGGCATTGCTGCCTCTGGCGTTTTATTTCGCGGCGATATTGGTTCAAGTGCTCGCGCTGATTCCGCAGGGAGGACTGATCCGCAGCCTGTGCGCGTTGCCATTGCTGGTGGAGACGCATGTGTTCTACGGGATTGGATTCTGGCGTGGGCTGTTCACGGCGTTGAAACCGCCAGGAGTCAAATCCGACATCCTCGTGAAGTTGGAAACTTTCGCGAAGTAAAATCGTCAACGCAGAAGGTAGGGCGCGTCAC
>JANPGI010000267.1:0-2677 GCA_031423875.1 Verrucomicrobiota bacterium
CCCAACAATTCCCAAACCGCGCGTCTTGCTCATCGGCTGGGATGCCGCTGATTGGAAGGTCATCAAACCATTGCTCGATGCGGGCGAAATGCCCAACGTGGCGCGGCTCATCAAGGGCGGCGTTCACGGCAACATCGCCACACTCTATCCCGCGCTGAGTCCGATGCTCTGGACATCCATCGCCACCGGCAAACGTCCGGCCAAGCACGGCATCCACGGATTTTCCGAACCGCTCCCGGACGGATCGAGTGTTCGCCCCATCACGTCGCTCACTCGCAAAACCAAAGCCGTCTGGAACATCCTCAATCAACACGGCCACAAATCCATCGTCGTCGGCTGGTGGCCGTCGCACCCCGCCGAGCCGATCAACGGCGTGATGGTCTCGAACCATTTCCAACAACCCGTCGGCAACCCCGGCGAGAATCCTCCGCTGCCTGCAGGGACAGTTCATCCAGCGACGCTCTCGACCTCGCTCGGCGAACTGCGCGTGAATCCAATGGAACTCACCGGCGAATTCATCCGCACATTCGTCCCGGATTACGACAAGGTGAATCAGTCCAAAGACAAGCGGCTGCACATGCTCGGCAAGATCATCGCCGAGACGATGTCCGTTCACAACGCCGCCACGGAATTGCTCGCCACGAAAGAATGGGATTTCGCCGCCATCTACTACTGCGGCCTCGATCACTTCGGTCATGGCTTCATGAGCTATCATCCGCCGAGGCTTCCGACCACGAGCGAAAAAGATTTCGAGATTTTCCAGCACGTCATCGCCAACGCCTATCGTTACCACGACGCGATGCTCGGCACATTGCTCGAATCCACGGACGAGAACACGACGGTGATCCTGATGAGCGATCACGGGTTTCATCCCGATCACCACCGCCCCAGCTACATTCCGTTCGAGCCAGCAGGTCCGGCGGTGGAACATCGTCACTTTGGGATTCTCTGTCTGAAAGGGCCGGGGATTCGCGCGGGTGAAAAACTGTTTGGCGCGGGGTTACTCGATATTTGTCCGACGCTGCTCACGTTGTTCGGACTGCCACCGGGACGCGACATGGATGGAAAGGTGTTGCTCAACGCATTCGAAAATCCGCCGCAGATCGAACCCATCGAAAGCTGGGACAAGGTCGCCGGAGACGCGGGAACTCATCCGCCGGAAACTCGACTTGATCCTGTGGCCTCCGCGCAAGCCTTCAAACAACTTGTCGAGCTGGGCTACGTTGCGCCGCCCGGCGAAAACGCGCAAGAGACGGTGGACGAGTGCGTGCGAGAATTGAAATACAACCTCGCCCGCGCTCATCGCGATGCGAATTGTTGCGCGGACGCCGCCGCGCTCGCGGAAGAAATCTGGAATCGCTGGCCCAAGGAACATCGCTTTGGATTACTGCTGATTGATGCACTTGAGCCGCTCGGCCAAGTCGCACGCCGCCGCGCCGCGCTGGAAGAGCTTGTCGTCCGCGTGGCACGTTATCAGAAAGAGGCGACAGAAGAACTCGCACGGCGCAACGCCAACAAAACTCCACAGACTGACGAAGATGCCGCCGATCCAACCGATGCCGCTGGGAAGCGTGAGCGTTACGAGCTCCGCGGCTTGCGCGAACTGAGTTATGGCCGGCCACAACTGTTGGAGTGGCTCTTCGTCAGCCAAGCGTTGCTGGAAAAAAATCCCGCCGACGCGCGGGAACGTCTCAAAAAACTCACCGCGAACGATTCCGCACAAAACGGCCTGCGTCAGCGCATCGCAGGCGCGTTCACACACCTCGGCGAAACGGAAGCCGCCCGCGAACTGCTCGAAGCTGCACTCCTCGGTGATGCGGAAAACCCCATGCTCCACGCGCAGCTCGCGGAGATTCATTTCAAGGCCAAGCGTTTTGATCGCGCCATCGCGGAAGCCGCCGAGTCGCTCAGCCTGCTTTATTTCCAGCCCACCATGCACGCGCTGCTCGGTCTTGCGCTGATGGAGACAAAACAGTTCTCCGAAGCCGAACAGGAACTTCGCGTCGCCATCGCCCAAGCACCGCGCCATCTCCTCGCGCACGAAGCCCTCGCAAAACTTTATCGCCAGCAACTGAACCGCCCCGCCGATGCCTTCGCGCACGAAGGTCGGGCCGGGGCGTTGCGGAACGAACTGGCCGAACGCAAACGCGCGAACCGCTCCCCAGGGATTGGGAAAGTTGTCGAAGCGCACGCTTCGGAAGAAATCATTCAGTGCGAAGATTTGTTGTCCACTGCGGAGATCCCTGCGCCGTTCGATCCGGCGATGGATCGCTCACGCGTCATCACGGTTGTCAGCGGATTACCCCGCAGCGGCACGTCGTTGATGATGCAACTGCTCGTGGCGGCCGGCATCGAGCCGATGACAGACGCACGGCGCGCACCCGACGAAGATAATCCGCTGGGATATTTTGAACTGGAAAAAACCCTCTCGCTCGCCAAAGACAATTCGTGGATACCCGAAGCGCGTGGCAAAGCCATCAAGATCATCGCGCAACTGTTGCCTCTCCTACCCGCTGGCGAGTTTTCTACATCCAGGGCCGAGGGGCTCTCAAGCGTGAGCTGGTTAGCTGTCTGCGCACCGGACGGGCGTTGCGCGTACCCAGGGCCAGGGCACAAGCCAAGGCCTGGGCACACGTCAGCGAGGATGTGATGATCTCTCACCGGCCTGCAGAAGCGC
>JANPGI010000268.1:0-1610 GCA_031423875.1 Verrucomicrobiota bacterium
TCTCTGCAATCTCATTGTAGGAATAGTCCTGCAAATAGAACAACGCGACGGGTGCTTGAAAGTTTTCATCCACTCGCGCGAGCGTGGCGAGCACCTCGTCGGTATCCAGCGAACTGATTTCGCGCGGCTGGATGACAGGCAATTCAATCTCGGCAGACTCAAGTTCATGATGCGGAAATCTTGTCTGCCTGCGCCGCGTTTCAAGGAACAGCCTGTGCAACGTGGTGAACAGCCATGTCTTCACTTTGTTAGGATCGCGAAGCTGATGCCCCTTGGTGGCCCAGACATAAAACGTCTGTTGAGTCAGATCGCACGCATCGGCCTCGGCGCGCGTCAGGCTGAAGGCGAATTGGTACAGCGGCTCGTAGTAACGAGCCACCAATCCTTCAAAATCCCAAGCGGATGCCATATCGCGTCATCAATTGTGTGAGCGGTGAACAGAGGGATTGTTCCCGTTTTGTTCACAAATCACCCAACCACGGCTCTTAATGCCAATTCGGAAGAGAGCCCGGTCGCGCACACAACGCGCTGGACGCTCTCTAAAAAAACTGCTCGCGCCATCTTGTTGTAAAAAACGCCGCCTCATAATGTGGGCTGATCGAGACAAGACCTCTGAGAGATCAATGTTTGTTGGGCGAGGCTGCCTTGATAATTTCCTGTACCAAGTTATCCGAAGTATCGCCTCCGATGGGCCAGGCTGCCTGCCAAAAACCGTTCGCATCCAGAACCACGTTGAGAAAGTTGTGTGTGAACAATCCACCGTCGGGCTGGAAAGTGAAGCCAAAGTTGCGGGTGATCGTGGTGATGGTTTCGGGTGAAGCGGTCAAAAACGTCAAGCGGTTGGAATCATAGCCGTAAGCCTTGGCATAATTCTGTAATACTTCCGGAGTGTCGGCCCGCGTATCGAACGAGATGGAAAAGAAATGCCAGTTGGTGGGGGCATTCGGCAATGACTTCAGCTTCTGCGTCGCGGCAGTAAAGTTCTTGGTCAGGCGTGGGCAGAATTCGGGAATCGGGCAGCGTGTGAAGAAGAACGTCAGTCCAATCGCCTGTCCCTTGAATTGGCGAAAGTTCACCGGCTGTCCGAATTCATTGGTGAAGGTGAAAGCTGATAATCCTTCGACAACGTTGACGAGTTTGGCCGGAGGTGGCTCTGCTTTCGCAACGGTTTCGGCAACAATGGGAGCATTGGTCTGCCCCGTCTTTCGCACCTGATCAATCCAGCTTTCCGATTCGGTGACTGAAAGGCGAAACGTCACGAGATCACCGGGGCTCAAACCGACAAGATCGTTTGTCGCCCGGACGTGGAACGGCATCGTCATCGCGTCCATGTAATTTGTGATGACGTCATGCTGGATGACCACTGTCTTTCCGTCTGGCCTAACCTCCTGGATCGCCCCGCTCGCATCGAAGGTGCGGAGATTCGTGAGTGACTCGTTGGCGGTTGCCCGCGCGGCGCAAAGTGCCGCAATGCAGAACCAAACCGCGATGCCAGTGATGGACTGCGCCTTCAACGAGTCAAAGACTGATGGAATCAAGCGAGTCACGAGAGATGTCGGCAAGACCTACTGCGCCCCGACGCGGTAGTATCGGGTCGAGTTCGTCAAACT
>JANPGI010000269.1:0-2141 GCA_031423875.1 Verrucomicrobiota bacterium
ATCGCCGACATGTTCGAGACGATGTATGCGACCAAGGGCATCGGTCTCGCCGCGCAGCAAGTCGGCAAGGCACTCCAATTGACCGTGCTTGATTTGCGTGGAGTGGAGGATCGTCCGTCCACGTTGGAACTCGATGGCAAACCGGCTGACGTGGACAAGTTCATGCCGTTGGTGCTCATCAACCCGGAGATCAAGCCACTCACTGATTCCGTTCCCGGGCCGGAAGGTTGTTTGAGCTTCCCTGAATTATACGGCGACGTCGTCCGTCCTGAATCCGTCGCGGTCAAGGCGTTGAACGAAAAAGGAAAGCCGATTGAGTTTCGCTGCGGTGGACTGCTTGCCCGCGCTGTGCAACACGAGACGGATCACTTGAACGGCATATTGTTCATTGATCGCATGGATCGGAAATCAAAGAACGAGATACGCGAAGAGCTTGATCTGCTTCAGGCCGAAACGAAGGCGCAGTTGGAATTGAGTCGCAAGAAGTGAATCGCGATTGGAAGATTATTTTGAAGAACACAACACACATGAAGACTCCCAAGTTGAAAAAGAATCAGGTGCAACTCATCGCCAGCGGCGACCTGCGCCTGTCCGCCAATCAAGTCTGCTGGCCTGCGCAGGAAGAGATGGAAGCCACGCTCACCGCCGCGCTCAAGGCCGAGGGTTACGATCTGATCCGCGCGCACAAGTATGATGAGGTTGCACGCCACGGTTTCATTGATTCGCAACGCAAGGGAATGGACGTCTTCAAGCGTATTGATCCTGACGCGCCGCTCATCATCGCCGAGGCCGTCTGGCAATACTCCCATCACGTCCTCGCCGGACTCACCACGCATCGCGGGCCGATCCTTACTTGCGCCAATTGGTCCGGCACGTGGCCTGGTCTCGTGGGCATGTTGAACTTGAACGGCTCGCTCACCAAACAAGGCGTCAAATACTCCACGCTCTGGAGCGAAGATTTCACCGACGACAATTTCAAATCCAAACTCCGCGACTGGCTCAAGACCGGCGCGTGCTCCCACAAGACCGATCACGTCACGCCGCTCGCGAAAGTGAAAGTGGATGCTGGCGCGAAGAAACTTGGTGAAACCCTCGCCGCCACCTTGCAGCACGACAAGGCCATCATGGGCGTGTTCGACGAAGGTTGCATGGGCATGTTCAACGCCATCATCCCCGACGATCTCCTCCACGCCACCGGCGTCTTCAAGGAACGCCTCAGCCAATCCGCGCTCTACTACGAGACCACGCAGGTCAGCGATTACGAGGCGCGCGAATGTTTCGCCTGGTTCAAGAAGAAGGGCATGACCTTCGATCTCGGTCGCAACGAATCCACCGACCTCACCGAGCGTCAGGTCCTCTGGCAATGCAAGACCTACATCGCCGCCGTGCGCATCGCGGACGATTTCGGCTGCGACACCATCGGCATCCAATACCAGCAGGGCTTGAAAGATTTGTCGCCCGCGAGCGATCTCGCCGAAGGCACGTTGAACAACAGCGACCGTCCGCCCGTGAAATCCCGCGACGGCCAGCGCGTTTTGTTCAAAGGCAAACCCCTGCCCCACTTCAACGAAGTGGACGAGTGCGCCGGTCTCGACGGCTTGATGACGCAACGTGTCCACGAAGCGCTCAAACAACCGGTCGAGAATACGTTGCACGACGTGCGTTGGGGCGATTGGGACAAGTCCGGCACCACGAAGGAATACGTGTGGGTGTTCGAGATCAGCGGCAGTGCGCCACCCGCGCATTTCATTGACGGCTGGGAAGGCACGGAAGGTTTCCGTCAACCCGCCATGTATTTCCCGAAAGGCGGCGCCACCATGCGCGGCATTTCCAAGCCCGGCGAAATCGTCTGGTCACGCATTTACGTGGCCGAAGGCGCGCTGCACATGGACTTGGGCCGCGCCAAAGTCATCGAACTCCCGCGCGAAGAAACCGACCGCCGCTGGAAGGCCACCACCAAGCAATGGCCCATCATGCACGCCGTCACCTACGGCGTCTCGCGCGATCAGATGATGGCCAAGCATCAGGCCAATCACATCCAATGCGTCTATGCCAACAACGCCAAGTCCGCCGACGAATGTCTGCTGACAAAGGCCTCCATGGCCGCCGCCCTCGGCATCAAAGTAAATCTCTGCGGCACG
>JANPGI010000270.1:0-5414 GCA_031423875.1 Verrucomicrobiota bacterium
CACCAGACCGACGACACCGCCGATGAGGATGCCTGCTGCATTGAGGATGGCGCCGAGAGTTGCTTCGATCACGCGCAGACTGAACCATGTTGGCGCACGCCAGTGAAGCGAAAACTTAGGGAGACCCTCCTCTTCACCCCCCATGATGAAGCGTGGACCTACTGCTTCAGCCCCTTGCAGAAATTCTCGATGCGGGCCAAACCCTTCTCGATATTCGCCATGCTGGTCGCGTAACTAAGTCGGATGTAATCGTCCGCGCCGAAGGCGATTCCAGGAACGGCGGCGACTTTTTCCTGCTCCAGCAGCTTCGCGCAAAAGTCGGCGGACTTCAGGCCGGTCTGCGAGATGTTCGGGAAGAGGTAGAACGCGCCCTTGGCGTTCACGCAAGTGATGCCGGGAATGCTGTTGAGCTTGTTGAAAGCGTAGGTGCGGCGCTTGGAAAATTCCGCGAGCCATTTGGGCAGATGTTCTTGCGAGCCATTCAACGCAGCGACGGCACCTTTCTGCGCGAAGCTCGTCGGATTGCTCGTGCTGTGGCTTTGCACGGCGTCAATCGCCTTGGCAATCGGCTCCGGCGCGGCGCACCAACCCAGTCGCCATCCGGTCATGCTCCACGCTTTAGCGAAGCCGTGGACGATGATCGTGTGATCGTAATGCGCCTGCGAGAAACTCGCGACGCTCTTCACCGTTGCGCCATCGTAGAGCAAATGTTCGTAAATCTCGTCGCTCATGATGAGCACGCCCATCTCGATGCAGATATCGCCGAGAGCTTTCGTTTCTTCGGGCGTGTAAACCGAGCCGGTCGGATTGCTCGGCGTGTTGAGCACGAACAAACGGGTGCGCGGCGTGATGGCGGCGCGGAGTTGCGCGGGCGTGACTTTGAATTCTGTCTGGTCGCTCGTTTCGAGGATCACCGGCTTCGCTCCGGCGAGCTTCACCATTTCGGGATAGCTCAACCAATACGGCGCGGGGATGATCACTTCGTCGCCTTCCTGACACGTCGCGAGAATGACGTTGTAGCAGGAATGTTTGCCACCGCACGACACGATGATCTGGCTCGGCTTGTAGGTGAGACCATTCTCGCGTTGGTGTTTGTCGGCGATGGCCTGGCGCAATTCGGGAATGCCAGCCGCCGGAGTATATTTGGTGAAACCATCCGCTAGCGCTTTGGCGCAGGCGTCCTTGATGTGTTGCGGTGTGTCGAAGTCCGGCTCGCCGGCACCGAAGCCGACGACGTCTTCACCAGCGGCCTTCATGGCCTTGGCCTTGGAATCAATGACGAGTGTGAGCGACGGCGACAGCGACGCGGCCCGTTGAGAGATACGATAGTTCATAAAAGCGGGGCAAAGGATTGGAGAGTGCGGGTGATTTCGCAAGCGAAAGTCTAGTTGAGACATTCAACTTGCGATGGGTTTTGATGCCTTACTTCAAGAGAAGAACCGTTCCACGGATGCACGATTGGATAATCCAAGCAAAACCAAGAACCCAAGCCACCATCCATATTGCCGTCCCGAAATTTTTGTTCTGTGTTTCATCTAACGCGATGAAAGAGAAGTGGATTACGAATCCAACTAAGGAAAGGGCAAAAAAAACAGTTCCAAATCGCAATGCCCAAGCGCGCCCTTCGTCGGTAAGAAACAGCCCAAAGCAAAAGGACAGAAGTGAAGCGAAGAAACCTAGCCTCAGAACACGGAATGCTAACGGTTTCGTCAACATTCGCAGTTTCTTGATGGATCTAATCATAAGATCAATTGTCAGCGTTGGCCCGAGGTTCATTAGCCCTGTGACCTTTACCTTGAAGACAAGCATCCAGACGACGATCGATTTCGGCCTGCCATTGCGGATCGTTCTGCCGGGAGGTGCGACGCAGATACGCTGCGAGTTCGTGACGATCCTCAACCGAAAGCGCATCCACAGCCTGTTTTATTTCCGCGACGCTCATGGCCTTAATACGCCTGCCTACCCAGAATTGTTAAGCGGTTTCCACAAACAATCAGACGATCTGCGGTTGAATTTTTTCCGGATCAACGCCGAGGTCTTTGATCGCTTTCGCGACGACACTGCGTTCGATTTCGCCCTTTTGTGCGAGCGCGTAGAGCGTGCCGATGACGGTGGACTCGACATCTATCTGGAAGAACCGACGCAAGCGCGTCCGCGTATCGCTGCGACCAAAACCATCTGTGCCCAGCGTGAACAATCCACCCGGCACCCACGGCGCGATCTGATCCGGCACAATGCGAAGGTTGTCCGATACGGCGACGAATGCCCCCTTTTCCTTCGCGAGCACTTGCTCGACGTAGGATTGCTGCGGCTTTTCCGTCGGATGCAGCATGTTCCAACGCTGGCAACGGATCGCATCGGTGCGGAGCAGTTTGTAACTCGTGGCGCTCCACACGTCAGCACTCACACCGTACTTCTCCAAAATCTCCTGCGCCTTGAGCGCGGATTGGATGATCGGGCCGCTGCCGAAGATATGGGCTTTGACTTTCTTGCCCGTCACGCCGGGTTTGAATTTATACAGGCCCTTCAAGATGCCTTCCTCGACACCTTCCGGCATCGGCGGCATCACATGATTCTCGTTGTAGAGCGCAATGTAGTAGAAAATCTCCTCCCCCTCGGCATACATGCGGCGCATCCCATCCGCCACAATCGTCGCGATCTCAAAACCGAACGCCGGATCATAAACCATCGTCGTCGGCACGGTACTCATGTGAAGCAAGCTGTGGCCGTCTTGATGTTGCAGTCCTTCGCCGTTGAGCGAGGTGCGACCGGACGTCGCGCCGCAGAGGAAACCCTTGGCCTTGATATCGCCCGCGAGCCAGACGAGATCGCCGATGCGTTGCGGACCGAACATCGAATAGTAAGTGTAGAACGGCACCATCTCGACGCCGTGCGTGGCGTAGCTCGTGCCCGCTGCGATGAATGATGACATCGCGCCCGCTTCGGTGATGCCTTCTTCGAGAATCTGTCCGTCCTTCGCTTCGTGATAGTAGAGCAACGATTTGTTGTCCACCGGTTCGTAAAGCTGGCCTTTGCTGGAATAGATTCCGATCTCGCGGAACAACGAATCCATGCCGAACGTTCGCGCTTCGTCAGGAATGATCGGCACGATGCTCTTGCCGACACCCTTGTGACGCAACAACACAGTGAGCATACGCACAAACGCCATCGTCGTGGACGCTTCGCTTGTGCCGGAGCCTTTGAAGAACTCCTTGAAGAAATCCATTCCTGGCACATTGAGCTTCGGAGCTTTCGTTTGACGCGCGGGCAGAAAACCGCCGAGTGCCTTGCGACGTTCGAGCAGATATTTGATCTCCGGGCTGTCCGCAGGCGGACGATAGAACGGCATGTCCGCGATAACGTCGTCGCTCATCGGGATGTCGAAGCGTTCGCGGAATTCGCGCAGCTCCTTCTCGTTCATCTTTTTCTGCTGGTGCGAAATGTTGCGACCTTCACCCGCTTCGCCGAGGCCGTAGCCTTTAACAGTCTTCGCTAAGATGACCGTCGGTTGACCTTTGTGTTCCGTCGCCGCTTTGTAAGCCGCGTACATCTTGCGCGTGTCGTGACCGCCGCGCATGAGCTTGGTCAGTTGCACGTCGGTCAAATGCGTCACTAGCTTGAGCAACTCAGGATATTTACCGAAAAAATGTTTGCGCGTGTAGCTGCCGGGCTCGACGACGTACTTCTGGTAATCGCCGTCCACCGCTTCCTCCATGCGCTTGAGCAGCAAACCGCTCTTGTCGCGCGCGAGCAGATCATCCCAATCCGCGCCCCAGATGACTTTGATGACGTTCCAACCCGCGCCACGAAACGCGGCTTCGAGTTCTTGGATGATCTTGCCATTACCACGCACCGGACCGTCGAGACGTTGCAGGTTGCAATTGATGACCCAGATCAGGTTGTCGAGATTCTCGCGTGAGGCGAGCGTGGACGCGCCGAGCGTTTCCGGTTCGTCGCTTTCGCCGTCGCCGATGAAGCACCAAACTTTGGGTTCATTCTCAGCGCTGACGAATTTGCGCGCTTGCAGGTAGCGATTGAATCGCGCCTGATAGATGGACATGATCGGGCCGAGGCCCATCGAGACGGTCGGAAACTGCCAAAACTCCGGCATCAAGTAAGGATGCGGATACGAGGACAACCCACCGCCTTCTGCGAGCTCCTGACGGAAATTGAGCAAATGTTTTTCGGTGATGCGACCTTCGAGAAACGCACGAGCATAAACCCCCGGCGCCGCGTGACCCTGGAAATAAACTTCGTCACCGGCGAAATTTTCAGAACGACCACGAAAGAAATGATTGAACGCCACTTCATACAACGTCGCCGACGACGCGTAGCTCGCGATGTGACCGCCGACGTTCGTGGTGGAGTTTGCTTTGACGACCATCGCCATCGCGTTCCAACGCATGAGGCTCTTGAGGCGGACTTCCGTCTTCCAATCGCCGGGATAAGGCGTCTGCGCCTCGACCGGAATCGTGTTCACATACGGCGTGTTGAAGCCGCGTGGCAATTCATGCTGACCGGCGCGGAGCTTGTCCGCGAGTTGCTCGAGCAACTCCGCCGTGCGATCTGCGCCCTGCGTTTCGAGCGACAGCTCCACCACGGACTGCATGGAATCCGAGAGCTTGCTGCCGTTGGAGCGGGTGGCGTTGGAGGACGACCTCGAACCGAGGACTTCTTTTTTGGATTTGATTGTGGTACTCACTTCAAAAATGTTTTGCCGGATGAAATTAAAAGGCTGGTTTAGCCCCCCGACAAGAGCGGCAGATTAAACCTAAAATGCACCCCAGACGCCAGCGAAATTCTATCCGCCGCCACGTTCAAATCAGATGAGACACGAATTAAACATTCAAATCCCAAGCTCCAAGCACCAGAGAACATCCAAACTTCAATCACCACGCACCGTGCGACTCTCACTTGGTGCTTGGTGCTTGGTGCTTCTCTGGTGCTTGGATGTTGGAGCTTGGAGCTTATCCAGATGACTTTGCTCGACCTCACCCTGCCGTCGCCCGCCGAGAATCTCGCGCTGGATGAAGCCTTGCTGGATGCCGCCGAAGCTGGCACTGGCGAGGAGGTTTTGCGCTTTTGGGAATCGCCCACATCCTTCGTCGTCGTCGGCTACGCAAACAAGATCGCCAGCGAGGTGAATGTGGCGGCTTGTGAAACCAGAAACATCTCGATCTATCGCCGCTGCTCCGGCGGCGGCACGGTGGTGCAAGGCCCTGGCTGTTTGAACTACGCCGTCGTCCTCCGCATCACCGAAGACGGCCCGACCCGCAGCATCAGCGCGGCAAACCAATTCATCATGGAACGAGTGCGGGCTGCAATCGCCTCTATCCACTATCAACCATCAACCATCAACCCTTCCATCCTCGGCCACACCGATCTCGCACTCGGCAATCTGAAATTCTCCGGCA
>JANPGI010000271.1:0-12126 GCA_031423875.1 Verrucomicrobiota bacterium
GCGATCATGCCGGTGGTGACGGTGCCGAACATCTTGCCATCTTCGCCTGCCTTGACCTTCACGACGCACACGAGCTTGGTCAAACCCTTGGAGAGTTCGGTCATCGTATTGAACTCATGAGCTTCGCGTTCGGCGCGGCGCTTGCGCAACGCTTCAAGACGGCGCTTGTTCGCACCGCTCACCGGGATGGCGAGGTGTTGCGGGAAAAGGTAATTGCGCGCGTAACCAGCGGCGACGCGAACTTGATCGGATTCACCGCCGAGTCCGACGATGTTGTGTGTGAGAATAACTTCTGTCTTTGCCATAAAATTGATTGTTGTTTTCTAAAACTTAGAACGGGACGTCGTCGCTTTCGGGGGGACCATCGCCTTCAAGCGGTTCACCAGCAGGTGCGGCGGCTGGAGCTGAACGTTGTTGGCGAGCCGGAGCAGCGGGCGCAGATGCAGCACCACCTTCTCCACCACCGGTCGGACTGCCGAGAAATTGAACGGTTTCCGCCACGACGCCGAGCTTGCTCTTCTTTTGCCCGGTTTGTTTGTCGTCCCACTGATCCAGACGAAGACGGCCTTCAATCAGGATCGGGCGACCTTTGCGCATGTATTGGCCGACATTTTCTGCTGTGCGACCAAATACATCCACGTCCACGAAGGTAACTTCTTCCTTCTTCTCGCCAGCCTCATTCGTCCAGACGCGATTGACGGCAACGCCGATCTTGGCAATGGCCGTCCCCTTGGGCGTGTAGCGCAATTCGGGATCGCGCGTCAGATTCCCCACGAGGATGACTTTGTTAAAACTGGCCATAGACCGGGGGGGGTAAATTACTTCGCGGGCTTGAGTTCGGGCGAATTGGTGAAGATCACGCGGAACACTTCTTCATTGATCGCGAATTTGGCGCGCAGCGTGGCGATCAACGCGGGCGCGCAGGAGAAGATCACGTTGGCGTAAAAGCCTGACGTGTGCTTCTTGTCGGCCACACGCAAGAACGTTTTACGCTCCATCTTCTGGACGGTTTCGATTTTGCCACCTGCCATGGCGATGTCCGCAGAAATCTTGTCGAGGGCGTCTTTGATGCCTTCTTCTTTTCCTGCCGTGTTCAAGATGAACAAACCTTCGTATCGTTTCACTGCTTCTTTCCTTCGTTGTTGGAGTCTTCTATGACTCCGTTAAATTGACTCATCGCTTTCTGCAACCCGTGCTTCAGCCAGGCTTCTACCTGATCCGCCGCACGTGTCAAAATCTTTTCCATCAGCACCATCTCCGCCGCGCTCAACTTTCCCAACACATGACCAGCGATCTCGCGCCGACTGTCTTTGCGTCCGATGCCGATCCGTAACCGCGCATATTCTCGCGACCCCAGATGTCGTTCGATGGACTCCAAACCATGATGTCCACCGCTGCTCCCACTGGGTCGCAACCGGATTTCTCCGAGCGGCAAATCCGCATCATCCACCGCCACGATCAATCTCGTCAGCGGCAATTGATAAAACTTCACCAACGCACTGACCGCTTCCCCGCTCAGATTCATGAACGTCTGCGGCTCGCACAACACCACCCGACCTTCGCTTCGATCCGCCTTCGCGATGCGCGATTGAAACTTCTTCTCGTTGTTCCAACCCGCCCGCCAGCGGTTCGCCAGCATTTCCACCAACATGAACCCGGCGTTGTGTCGCGTCTTCGCGTATTCCGACCCCGGATTCCCCAACCCGACGATGAGAGACAAATCTTCCATGCGCGGGAGGGATGCGGCGATTCACACAGAGCGGAATCGCCCGACAAATTACTTCTTCGCAGGAGCTGCTTTTGCGTCCTTCGCGGGCGCAGCCTTTGCATCAGCTTTGCCAGCAGCGGCCTTATCGCCAGCCTTGGCAGCAGGAGCGGCTGTGCCGTCTTCCTTCTTCTCCTTGGTCATTTCGACTTCACCAGCAGCCGCAGCAGCACCTTCAACAGGCACGGCTTCAACTTCGACCTTCGGCATCGCCACAGCGACAACCGTCGTGGATTTCTTGCCCATGATCTCTACGCCTTCCGGCGCTTTGACTTCACCGAGGTGAATAGACTTGCCGACTGCAAGCTCGCTGACATCAATCAAAATCTGCTCAGGCAAATTCTTCGGCAATGCGCGGACTTTGAGTTTGAAAATGATATGTTCGAGAACGCCGCCGCCAGTTTTGACGCCGACAGCTTCGCCTGTGGTTTCAACCGGCACCATCACGGTTACCAATTCATCTTCGGCAACTTCATGAAAATCAATATGCAGCACTTTCCCGCTCAGAGGGTGATGCTGAACTTCTTGAACAAGCGCGAGGCGCTTCTTTTTGTTCACGTCCAAGTCCACGAGAATGTTCTCGGAGAGGGAATGGTTGATAAGATCAGTCATCTCGCGCCCGACAAGCTCGAGATTCTCAGGCTTGGTCTGACGACCGTAAATGGTGGCCGGGATGCGACCTGCGTCACGGAGTTTCTTTACTTCAGGGCGTCCCGACTGGGAGCGCGCAAATGCATTCAATGGAACAGATTTCATAGCAAAAGTTTTTTTGGCAACCGCACTAACTGGTGCGCCCGCCCTTTGATTCAAATAGCGAAGTCACAGACGAATTATTATGAATCCGTTTTATGGCTTCGCCCAGTAATCCCGCGACCGACAACGTGGTTATCTTCACGCCCCGGATCGCAGGGCGGGTGACTGTATCAGTTGTGATTAGCTCGTCAATCGCCGATTTACGCAATCTTTCGATTCCCTGATCTCCAAGGATAGCGTGCGACACACAGGCGATGATGCGTTTCGCGCCCTTCTTCTTGAGCAACTCTGCTCCTTTGGTCAACGTCCCCGCCGTCTCCGTTAGGTCATCCACGAGCAACACATTTTTCCCACGCACTTCACCGATGATCGCCACGGACTCCACCTCCGTGGCGCTTTTGCGCCGCTTGGCGATGATCGCCAGATCCGTATCGAGATGCTGCGAGTACGCGTAAGCCATCTTCAATCCGCCCACGTCCGGACTTACCACGACGAGATCGTTTAACTTTTTCTTGTTGAGGTAATCGTAGATGACCGGCGCGGCGTATAAATGATCCACCGGGATGTCGAAGAAGCCCTGAATCTGCTGCGCGTGCAGATCCATCGTCAGGAGGCGATTCGCGCCAGCAGCAACAATCAGATTCGCCACGAGCTTCGCTGTGATGGGAACACGCGGTTGATCCTTACGATCCTGCCGGGCATAACCGTAGAATGGAATCACCGCCGTGATGCGATGCGCACTGGAACGCCGCAACGCATCCATCATAATGAAGAGCTCCATCAAATTGTGATTCGTTGGCGGCGACGTAGGCTGCACCACATATACATCTTCCCCGCGCACGTTCTCATCAATCTTCACGAACGTCTCGCCATCGGGGAACGGCTTGACGGTACACTTACCGAGCTTGATGCCGATATAATCGCAGATGGCGTGAGCGAGAGGTTCGTTGGCTGTTCCGCTGAAAACTTTCACAAGTAAATGATGAGTTGGTTAAAAATAAAAACCGCCCGAAAAGGCGGCGGGCACTCTAGCAACGAACCCGCCTCACGCAAGGTTGAACTTCCGACTTGTCCTTGGATTTACACGTCTGCCCTGCCCTTACTGGCTCAACTCTTTCGGCGAGCGCACTGGCTTCACAACTTTGCCTTCACCAGAACTACGCTTCGCTTCAGCAGGTTTTTCCGCGATGTCATCTCCGATCACTGCGATGTCATCCACGCCCACCCACTCATCGTTGCCTTCAGCGTTCGCCGTGATCCAGCGGACTTGGACGTGAGATTGATCATTCGCGCCGGGCGGAAGCACAACAACCATCGGTGTCACCAACGTCGCCACACCCGGGCCAGTCGTCGCATCAGGCGCATACGCGTCAGGCAAGTCTATGAACGCGGCATTTGTCGCCACGCGATATTGGAATGCGACAGGTTGCACGGCGTTATTCTGCGAACCATCCAGATCACGCAACTTGTAACCGACGGCGATGTTTTGTTTCCCCTTCGTGTCGAGATTCAACATCAACATCGGCGCGCTCGCGTTCGCAGAACCTTTCAATGCCACCGTCGGATTCGGAAGACTGTCGAACTCCGCCACGCCACCTGTACGGAGCGTGTTTGGGTTCTTCTGATTGGGCAACACACTCACCGGGCTGGAGCTTCCGTCAGCAGTGATCGTCTGCGGATTGGCTCCGGGTCTTGACGCAAATTTATCTCCACGATAACCGACGAAACCCGCCACGCCAGACCAATCATTCTCCATCGTGATCAACGCCGCATTCGACCAATCCTGCACGAACGGCAGCTTCTGCGGCACATCATCCGCCCGCGCAACCAACGCCATCGTCACCACCACGAGACTGAACACGACAACACGATTTGAAAGCAGTTTTGCAGCGGGGATCGAATACGATTTCATAATTAGACTCGGTTGAGGTTGCCAGATCGAACGATTGCGAGTCTAGTCAGCCGCCAAGCTATTGCAAGGCGCGTCCGGCACTCGAAACCTTGCCGAACTGAAACCCAATATTAAACCGCTAATCTGCGCTGATAACCAACATGCGTGGCGTCACGCCGAGAACATCTGTATGAAACGCGTCCTCATTCTGGCTACTTTTGATTAGCGATGATGAGCGCAGGTGAGCGGTAAAAGTTTTCCCGAGCAGTTTAATTTCAGATTGACCGCGAGCCTCCAAACGCAGATACAGCCAGCATGAACTCGCGCGTCCTCATCCTCGCCTTGTCTCTCATCGCCAACGTCGTGCTCGCGACTCTCACCCTCCGGCATCGCGACCCCGCCGCCGTCATAGCGTCATCCACGCCTTCACAACCAGTCGCTACGGCTCAAACCACTCACTCAGCCAACTCTGAATCACCCAGAGCAACCGAATCCAACGCCGCAATCCTCGTCAACAACGGTGATGATTCGACCGGCACTTTCCAGTGGTCGCAACTCGAAGCCGCCGACTACAAGGAATACATCGCGCGGCTCCGCGCGTTCGGCGTGCCGGAGAAAGTCGTGCGCGACATCATCATCGCTGACGTCGGAAAACTGTATCGCCCGCGCTACGCCGCGTTGCGCCCGCCGAAAAAACCGAAGAATGAAAAGTTCTGGGAGAGTCGCAATCAGAATTATTTCCCCGACCGGGACATGACCAAGGAACAGCGCGCGCAGACGACTGCATTACGGAAGGAACAACAGAATCTTCTCAAGGAACTGCTCGGGGCGGATTTCCATGAGCAGATCGCAAAAGAAGCGGGTTATCCCGATCACACAGAGCGGATGTTTGGCCAGCTCTCCAAGGAAGCTCGCGATAAGGTCAGCGAGATGCACGAGCGGTTTCAAGACGAGCGAACTGCATTTTATGCCAAGAACGACGGCTACATGGATCAAGACTCACAGGCCGAACTCGCCGCCATCGGAAAGAAGTTCCGCGCGGAACTCGCCACTGTTCTCACGCCCGAGCAATTGGAGGAATACGAACTCCGCTCCTCTGAAACCGCCCAGCGGATGAAATGGGAACTCTCCTCGTTCGACCCGGATGAAAAGGAATTCCGGGCCATCCACGCCTACAAACAAGCTCAAGAAGACATCAATACGTTGCTTCGTCCAGATGTTGAAAACAACGAAGCCACTCGTGACCAAATCAAAGCGATTCAGGAAAAACAAAAGACGTTAAAAGATTCACTCGCAGAGACACTCGGCACTAATCGCATCGCAGAATACCAACTCATGGAGCAATACGAGTATCGTAATCTTCTCGACGCCGGAGTCCCGAAAGAGTCTGTGTTCAAAATCCCCAACATCCAAAAAGAAGCCGAAGCCGCCGCTTCAAAACTTCGCAACGACAAGTCGCTTACCCAAGAGCAACGCACTGCGGCTCTCCAAGCCATCAAGGTCGAGACCACTAAAACTCTCGCTGGTTTGCTGGGTGAGCGGCGGGCTAATTATTATCAACAGAGCGGTGGCTATTGGTTGCGAAACCTTGCACCTGAATCCAACTAAACATGAAACCGCTTCGCATCCTCTTCATCGTCTCCATCGCGGCAAACGTCGCGCTCGCTAGTTGGTGGTTGAAAGCCCGCAACGCCGCAACCCATCCCGACTCCGCTGCCGGCGAGTCATCGCAGAGCGCGGGGAAATCCAGCAGCCGATTCGGCAAAGGTTCTGGGACAGAAACCGCCGCCAGCGAAACCATCAATTCATCCGAAACAGGAGCGACGGGGACGATCACCACTTGGCTTGACATCCAGTCCACCGATCTCAAACAACTCGTCCGCCGCCTGCGCGAAGCTGGCTGCCCGGATGAAACCGTGAAAGACATCGTCGTAGCCGAGGTCAATCGCATTTACGCCGTGCGCACGCGCGAGCTTTGGCCGTTACGTTACGAGAACGACACGAAATTTTGGAAAACACAAAGCAACCGCTACAACTCTGAGAGTCAGAAAAAACAGCGCGAAAGCTGGCGTAAAGATCGCGAACTGCAAAAAGAGAAGTCCGCTTTGCTCGTGGAGTTACTCGGCGTTGATCCTGAAAAACAACAACGCATCGAGGATGGTTACGACGAGTTTTACTTCAACTGGCAGGAGCGGCAGGTTTCGTTCTTGCCAGAATCCAAGCGTGTAGCCGCACTGAAAATCCTCGATGACTTCGGGGAGAAACAGCAGGAGATGTACGCCGCCAACGCAGGTATCCACGACGCACAGAGCCGAGCCGAGCAAAAACAACTCGAAGCAGAAAAGATGGCTGCGCTCGCGCAAATTCTTTCACCCTCGGAATTGCGCGACTACGAACTCCGCCAGTCGCAGACAGCACAGCAACTAAGCTCCGACCTCCGCAACACCACGGTTTCGCGCGAGGAGTATGAAGCCATCTTCGACATCAAAAAGAAATACGGCGACAGCATCAACAACTGGGGAGACTTGAACAAAGGCGAACGTAACCAAGCTGAGGAAAACAGAAAGGCGATGAAAGCTGAACTCGCTGCTTCGCTCGGCACAGACAAGTTCAAGGAATACGAACGCGGCACAGACTATTACTACCAACAACTCACACGCCTCGCGAAGAAGAACGACCTTCCTGCCGATACCGCAGGCAAGGTCTATGACTACAAGACCACAGCCGAGGATGCGGTGAAGAATCTGCGTGGAAACAAGGATATGACTCGCGAGGAAAGTCAGGCTGCGCTTCAGCAAATCCGCACCGAAACGGAAGCCACCTTGAAGAACACCCTCGGCGAAAAAGCCTACAACAGTTATCTCAAGAACGGCGGCTGGTGGATCAACAACATCGCGCCGCAGCAAAGTCCATCCACTCGAGTTCGATCTTCCACTACGACCATACACACCTCGCCGTGAATCTTTTCCCGACCACAGACCGGCGCACACTCTGGCTGCGTGCCACACTTCTCACAGCGACGTTTCTCGGATTGATCGCGTCCATGCCAGTGTGGTTCAACACGCGCACGTTTCCATTGCTCCCCATCGTCAGCGGATTTCCGATCCTCCCCGCGCCGTTGGACAGATGTTTGTTCGCCGTCATGCTCGCTTCACTTGTCGGGGCAGTCCGGTTTTATCGGCAGGCAGTCATAGTATTTCTCGCGGCCAGCTTCTTCGCTTATTGCGGCGATCAAAATCGCGGCCAGCCTTGGCTCTACATGTATTGGGTGATGATGCTCCTGAGTTTATTCCCCGCGCCATCCGCGCTTGCGGCACTACGCTGCGCCATCTCCGTCATCTACATCTGGTGCGGAATCCAGAAAATGAACGCGCGCTTCTTCGCCGTGACTCCCGAATGGTTCGTCGCGCCCGCCGGAAACTGGCATCTGCCGCAAATCATCATTGATCTACTGAAGCTTTCTGTGAAGTCCGCGCCATTCATCGAACTCGCCATCGGATTGCTCCTGTGGTTTCCACAACTCCGCCGCGTTGCGTTCATCGCCGTCATTCTCACCCATGCATTCGCGCTGCTGTTTCTCGGCCCGCTCGGGCACGACTACAACTGGGTCGTCTGGCCGTGGAACTTGGCGATGATTGCCTTGGTCTTCGGCTTGTTCGCTCGCGGAAAACTTTTTGAGAAACAAACTCCTGCCACAGTTGAAGTCAGCAAACTCAAACCCGACGACCGTTCCAAGAAATCTCCCAAGCCCGCCTTCGTCGCTCCGACGTTCGCCAGATTCAGCGGGACGTTCGGCGATCTCCGCCGCTCGCGCCCTGCCCTTTGCGTCGTCGCGCTGTTCGCATTATTACCGGTGTTGAGTTACTTCGGGCGATGGGATTCCTACTTTTCCTTCTCGCTCTACTCGGAGAACCTCGCCGTGGCCAATATCTTTGTGAGCGAAAGTTTTCGCGACAATCTTCCGCCACACTTGAAGAATTACACCCATAAATCCCCCCAAGCCTACGATCCTAAACATCAATGCCCATATGTCATAAGCTTCACGGCGTGGGGCTTTGAAGAAACACACGTCCCGCCCATCTCCGAGCCGCGTAATTTCGAGAACGTTTATCGCTCGCTACTTCCCTACGCCAAAACTCCGGGCGATCTCCGCATGCTCATCGGCCCGCGTTACGGCCCGGTGATTTTCCGCGAGGGCAACCGCACGGAACTGCTCCAGCGGTCACACTGATCAATGAGTCGCGTTGAAGCATTCAAGAGCTAGGCAATTAAAAAAATCTGTAGCTGATATAGAGTCGAGTGAGGTTGAACAACGCGCCAGCAGTCCAAGACCTCGCGGAGTCTTCTGGCGGACTTTCATCACACGGCCTCAGTTTTAACTAAACCGCTCTAGTTCACAGAGCCACCGAGGCTAGTTGTTTTGTAATCCGCGCCATGTTCGCTTCAATACGCTCGACGTACGAGTTCTTACCGCTGGGATAGGGCTGGTTGAGGAAGCGATGCAGCCCAGCGAAGTCTTTGTCTAGTTTGGGTTGGACGTAATCGCGCCAGAAGGACGGGGTGCGTTGCATGAGGTCGTGCGCGCCGCCGAACTTGGTGATGAAGTCAGTGTGACCGCGATCATGGCGCGCAGCTTCGGTGAACTCCTCGTATAACACGGGAAGTTTTTCCGCGTAATCGTCTGCGGCCATCTGTCCGAGTAAATCCGCTGTGCCAAGCGCGAAGCCGACCACACGTTCGGCATCACTCTCAAAGGCGATGCTTTCGAGAAAGGCATCAATTCCGGTACAACGGATCATGTTTTGAACGGCGCGAATATCTGCGTCGCGAAGACCTTTTTCCGCGAGCAACTGCGCGGCGAACTCCAAACTGCGCAGCACATGTGTGGCGGTGTATTTCGCACCGGTGCCGGGAGAATCATCTTCACGGCGTTTTAGATAACCGGTGTCGTGAAGAAGAATTCCGATAAGGCCAAGTTCAAACTCATGCTGGGAAAGCTGCGGTTGCGCGCCCGCTACTTGACGACAACGGAGCAGACGCGCCATACAGAGCGTGCCTTGAAGCGTGTGTTCAAAATCGTGGTAGCGCGCGTCAATCGGCTGATAGTCGGGATGACGGCCAGCGAAACAATCCTCGGCCCAACCGAATACGCGCGCGACGAAGTCGTGATCGCCTTGGGGGAACATCGTGAGATAAGCCGTTTGAACATCGGCTTTCACAGCAGTCGGATTGTTCGTGGCGACCTGTGGAAACATTTCGGCGACAATAGCGCGACCCGGATTTGTTTGCACGAAAAAGTTGGCGCAGAATTGAATCCGTCTTAACTGAAATGTTTTTTACCAAGGGATAAAGACACACAAAAGTCACCCGGCAGAATTTGCGAGCGTCGTGCTGACATGACCATATCCAAATCCCTGCCTGCGAAATCCACGCTTGGGATCAAAACATGGACTGTGAAGATGAACAGACACACTGAATCGGAATAAAAAGCGCGGCTCGTCGAGCCGCGCCATGTGAATTTTATCAGATTCAATGAACCATCAACGCTTCGTCTGCTTTTCAAACTCTGCGATGAACGCTTTTGCGCCACCTTTCACATAACCCATTGAGGCGACTTTTTTACCATCACCATCGAGGATGATGAGTGTCGGATAACCTTGGATGCCGTATTTTTTTGCGAGCGCATCGTTGGCGGCTTTCTGTTGTGCGCTCAACTGCTTCTTGCTCGGGAAATCCACCTCCACCGCCACGATGTTCTTCTTGGCGTATTCCACGAACTCCGGCTGTGAGAACACCTCTTTGTTTAACTTGATGCACCAGCCGCACCAGTCTGAGCCGGTGAAGTCGAGCATCACGAATTTCTTTTCCGCCTTGGCTTGCGCCTGAGCTTTGGTCGCATCGGTGAGCCATGTGACATCTGCTGCTGTCACATTAAACAATGCGAGTGCTGCTGTGAGACCGAGTATCAGTTTTTTCATATGTTTTGTTTTGTTGAACGTCGTAGGTTTAGACGGGAAAAGCTTCAGCATGTTCAATCCAACTCTTCTTTCCGGCAACGATCGTGGCCACAGTCTTGCCTTTGAGTGGCCATCCGTAGAAGGGATTGTTCCGGGATTTACTGGCGGTGTCGCCGCGTTCCCAAACCCATTCGCGGTCGGGATCGAACACCGTCACGTCCGCATCCGCACCGACACTGAGCGTGCCTTTAGTCAAATTCAGCAGACGCGCAGGCGCAACCGTGTACTTGGCGATAAGATCGGAGAGCGACAGCCGTTTCGCGTGGTAAAGCTGCATGAGTGCGAGCGCAAACTCGATCTCCAGTCCTGTGATGCCGAACGGCGCATAGTCGAATTCCACTTCCTTCTCGAAGTCACAATGCGGCGCGTGATCGCTGCACAGCACTTCGATAGTGCCGTCCACGATGCCCGCGAGAATCGCTTCGCGGTCACGAGCGGAACGGAGCGGTGGATTCATTTTGAAATTGGTATCATAGCTCGGCCAAACGGGCAAAGACTCGATTGATCGCAATAGTTGCTTACCGTCCTCAGCCCAAAACTTCTCACTGCCGGCGATGGCGGCGTCTGTGAGCGTGTAGTGATGTGGACAGGCTTCACCAGAGATCGGCACGCCGCGTTTCTTCGCTGCGCGGATGAGTTCCACGCTGCCTGCTGCACTGAGATGTTGGCAATGCACCCGCGCGCCAGTGAGCTCGGCGAGCAATATGTTTCGTGCCACGATCATTTCTTCACCCGCTGCGGGCCAGCCTTGCAGACCAAGCCGCGTGCTCCATTCGCCTTCATGCATGACGCCAGTCGTGACGAGCGAATAATCCTGGCAATGATCCATGACGGTAAGATCAAACATCTTTGCATACTCGCACGCGCGTCGCATGAGTTCGTTGTTCTGGATGCAATGACCATCGTCTGTGATGGCAACGACGCCTGCGCGCTTCAGCGAACCGATGGGCGCGAGTTCCTCACCCGCGATACCTTTCGTGATAGCACCCGTGACGAAGACGTTGACGATGCCATCCCGTTTCGCGCGTTCATGGATGAGAGCGACGGTGCCGGCGTTATCAATCGCAGGCGATGTGTTCGGCATACACACGACAGAGGTGAAACCACCGCGTGCAGCGGCGGCGGTACCGGTGGCGATGTTCTCTTTGGCGGTCTGGCCGGGTTCGCGAAAGTGGACGTGGAGATCAATCAACCCAGGACAAACGACAAGCCCCTTAGCGTCGAACTTCTCAATGCCACGCGGTGCTTGCTTTGCAGCTTCAACGCCAATAAGCGTAACTTTGCCGTCGAGAATCAAGAGATCGGAAATAGCATCGAGACGATTAGCGGGGTCAACCACGCGACCACTGGTGAGGAGCAGCGAATTCATCGGGGCGAGAGGCTAACGACGGCGAATTGACATGGCAAGAGCGGCGGGTATGATTTGCGCGCGATGCGACCGGTTAGTCATCGGTCTTGCCGTGCCGAAGCTCCGCAAACCGGAACGTCAGGCGGGTGTAGTTCAATGGTAGAACGGCAGTTTTCCAAACTGCATACGAGGGTTCGATTCCCTTCACCCGCTCCAGTTTCAATCAGACTTCACTGGTAATTTTCCCGCCTGCAACTGCGTAGCCGCTGTTCCCGTTTCCAGCCCGCAACGCAGCCAGTCCGACGGTGAACTGCCGAGAACAATCTGATTCGCGACGGCGGCGAGCAACGCG
>JANPGI010000272.1:0-4259 GCA_031423875.1 Verrucomicrobiota bacterium
TTTCTTTTTGGAACTCTGGCCCGCAGAGGATTTCGCGGAGCAATTCATCCGTGGCCATCAAGCCGTCGGAGTAAGGGATCACCACGTCGTAGATGCGGACGAGGTCGTTGTCGCGCAGATCGGTGTCGTCGAACTTGAAGCTTCCGGAGTGAACCGGATAATTCAGCGCGAAGTGCAGGTCGTGATAAAGATTCGCACCGGTAGAGACGATCCAGTCCACGAAACCCGCCTTGATGAGCGGGATGATGCTGGAGCAACCGAGTCCGGCGGGTGTGAGCGCGCCGCTGATGCTCATGCCCACGGTGACATCGTTGTCCAACATGCGATTGGCGAAGAGCTGGCAAGATTCCTTGAGCCGCGCAGAGTTGTAGGCGAGGAAGCACTCGTCAATGATGTAGGTGAGCTTTTCCTTGCCGGTCAGGTTTTTCGGCTGGATGCGTTTGCCCTCCATGTATTTCTTTTTGTGGGGGCAATTCTTCTCCTTCATCCATTCGGGCATGTCGGCGATCGCTTCGCGGTTGTGGATTTTGTGACGTTCAGTTCTGGCCATAGGTTTTATCGGTTAAAGCTGTTAAAAATAGCGGCGCACACGATACAAAGCCCGGCGCGGCTGACAAACATTTAATCGGGGACAAATCAGAGCCACTCACGAATCTTCTCCTGATATTTGTTGTAGATGAATCCAAGCGCGACGAGCACCACTCCCAACGCCATGAAGCTCAACACGCGATAGAATGTTTCCAGCTTCCACACATCGAAGATCACGATGCGGCCCAGTGCGGACGCTAGGATTCCCAATCCGACCCAGCGATAAATCTTTTCACGCAGCAAGACGCCGCCGCCGATGAATGCGAAGGCGAGTGCCGACCAACTCGCTGTGAGATAAAATCCGCTCGCGCCGAGCAATACCCATTGCGACAGCAGCCACCAGAGTGTCGCGCAGCCAGTCGCGATCATTGCGCCTTGAACAGGATCGGGTAATTCGTAGCGCTCTGGATTGCGTCGGGCGACTTGCTGTTGCGCGAGAATTGCGACGGCGAGGAGGAAGTTTGGTGCATAGACTAACATTCCGCGCGAGGGCAACATCCAAAGGGAGGCCAGCCCCGTCGCCATGAATGCCGCGCTGAAGAGGATGGCTTCGCGATGACGTCGCCACCCGGCGATTGAGAACGCCCCAACACCGAGCAACGCGAAGCCCCACGGGCGTTCCGCTTGCGGGATGTATTTGTGAACCCAGCAGATCGTCATCGCGAGTGCGCCCCAACGATAGAGCTGCGCCAACCTCAACAAAGTTGCGCGGCTGGCTGAATTGTTTTCAGGATGGCGCGCAAACCAGTTCCAAGTGGCGAACGAGAGGGTTGAGAGCACAGCGATGGGTGCGAGCGGGAAATACCATTCCGGCTTGGTGTTGAACAGTTGCGCCACGAATTGCCAACCGCTCACGAGCAAAAAGATTTGAGCGCACGCGGCGAGCGGCCATAAACGTGTTTTGACGCCATAGGCTGTGACGACGAGTGCGAGCAGACTTGTGATGGCAATCCAACCTTCGGCAGTGAAGTCCGGCCTCAGCCAGTTCAGCGTGATGACTACAAGCGTGACGGCGTAGATGGTTTGAAAAATCAAACCTGCTTCCTGACGAATGGTGATGGCCTTTTGTTTCTCCCACCAATGACTCACGGCCAGCGTGATGCCGATGAGCAGCGCGGGATTCCACCACGGTGGCGGTGTGAGTGGATCGGAAAAACGCGCCAACCAACTGAGGTGCGCGAGGACCAAAAACATTTGTCCCATCAATGCGAGTTCGCGCACGCGCAAGAGATAGATGCTGGCGGTGAGCGCAAGGGTTTCGATGCCTAGCACGAGCGGGAACATTGCGGAGGTTGTATTGAACCACGTCGTCGCGATCCACATGATCATCGCGAGCAACGTGAAATATGCCGGCTCGGGTCGCATCTCTCTCCGATCTGCCCAGAGGCGTTGCCTCGCCGACCAACAAGCATTGAGTGCCATCATACCGCCAATTGCAACACCCAGCAGAAGCAGGCTGAAGTTATCGCGCTCCAGACAATCAATGCCCCAGCCGACAGACATCGCGCCGGAGATATAAGCACCCGTCTGGAGGAAGATATTTTTGCGCAGCGTGCCAAGGATGAACAGGATCACGCTTTCCGCGCCCAACACGAGTGCGAGTTGAGTGCCGGTGAACTTGGAGATCAAACCCACTGTGACAAGCACAAGCCCTTGAGTCAGGTAAGTATTCTTAGCGACGGTTTCGGCGGGGAGAAAACGGCGGGAAAGTTCCGCCAGAACCAGCAGCACGCTGCCGTAGCCGAGAGAGAATTGCCAGAAGCGTCCGGTTCGCACTTGGATCATTGTCAGCAAAAACAGAGAGAAGAACGCGCCGTTGTTGAATGTGATGAAGGAGGCGCGTTTGTTGCCCGCGATGTTTTCGTGTTTCGACAGAAACGCAGCCACCGTGAAGATCAGCCAGTAACTGAACAGGAACGATGCGCCGAAACCAAGCCCTTCATCCGGCGTGGCCCAGCGCCAGCCTTCGCCGCCGTGATAAAATCGCCACCACGCATATGCGGCGTAGGTCGCGATCATGCTGGCCCACGAAAGACCCGCCCAACGGTTGCGCACAAGAAAGACAACAGAGGTGACGGTTAGAACCAAATTAGAGTAGAGCGTAAATTCTCCAACCGGTGTGATGACCGAGGTGTAATAAGCCAAGCCCGTAGCGAACAGTGCGAGCAGTTCGGATTTCCGTCGGTCGGCAATCCACGCGATGAAACCCGCCCAGCACAGCAGTAACGCACCATCCAGCAGCGCATTCTCGATCACGCGCAGCGCAGGGATGTGATGTGCCGCGTAAGTTGTGAAGTAAACCGCCGCCAATCCACCAGCGAACAGAACTTGCGCAAAGTTTTGCAACGACTCTTTGACTGTCTTTCGCTGCCACCATGCGCCTGCGCCCAGCATCAACCCGCTGGCCAGATAGAGCAGCGCCACTTTCCCACCTGCGCCCATGTTTTGATAGGCGAGGTTCCCGAAGAAAACCAAGCCCGTGAGAATCAGCACCGCTCCGATGCGGACGAGCCAGTAAGTTCCAAGCCGCATCTCGAACGAAGGCTTGGGTTCATCTGCTTGCGAGACGATGGGCGGCAGTGAGGTGACCGCCGCCTCTTCGTGAGGCGGGTTTGTCTTGCGGTTTTCTTGGCGGAGAAACTCTGGGACAAACTCCTCCCCTGCGGCGGCTGTGGACTCGCTGGCTTCTGGAAATTTCTTTTGCTCAACGAACGTCCCGATCACGGGCGGCACGGTGAGTGGCGTGGATTCCGGATACCTGACCGGAATGGTTGAAACTGGAGGTGGCGGCCCATCGGCTTGCTTCGCCGGTGTTCTCATTCTCGATTCAAGATCGCGGATGTGCCCGCCAAGAGCAGCAACTTGTTGCTCGATCAGTTTTTGTCGCTGTTTGAGACTTTCCAACTCGCGTTTGTCTGATTCGTTCATAGGCGCATGTCAGTCCCGATACGATGAGCAACACCGTATCCAATCACGCAGACGATAAACATCTGAATCCAGAAACATGAATTGATAAACTTGGGGTGATATCGGTTAAAACAATTGATGCGCTCTTTCTGTTCACTGCTCCACAGCGCGCCTTGGATAAACGTGCCAACCTTCTCAAAACTTGTCCTTACATTCAACAGAGTGTCCGACTTTCATCACTCCTCATTTCTGATGCGCGCCCTCCCTACTCATTCTACGCCAAGATTCTAAAGACCACGTTTAGTTTAGTCACACCCAAGTGACAAAGCCGCGTTCCCTTCCGCCTTTTATCAGCGCGACTTCACTTCTGCCGGAGCATTTGTCTGCGAGTTGATCTTCGTGGGTTCAGTGGAGAAAAGTTTTCCGATGGATTCAAACGGACTTAACGGCACCATGAGGAAGCTTGGAAGATTTTCCGGTTTGATGCTTGGCTCACTCATCGTTCCTCGGATCTTGTATGAGAAGAGTTTCGCTACTGGGGACAGGATCGTGCTCATGATCGGGCCAAGCACCGGAGTGTCGCGCAGCGGTTCTGCTTCCACCCGCGCGCGGATGTCTCCGTCGAAATTCACCGTCCCACTGTATTGCAGCCGCATCGCCGCAGAGCGCATCTCCAAATTTTTGGATTCGATGACACCCTTTTCGATCTTGTATGTGCCGGATGCTTCTGAGAACCGGCTGTTGCCAACCCCCGGCATGATCGA
>JANPGI010000273.1:0-1715 GCA_031423875.1 Verrucomicrobiota bacterium
CCCACGCCCGTAATCACCGCCAGCGTCGGGAACGCCTGCCACGCGCCGATGATCACCTGCAACTCCGCAATAAACCCGCTGAAGCCCGGCAACCCCATTGAAGCGCAGCCCGCGATCACAAACGTCACCGCGGCGAACGGCATCGCCTTCACCAGATTCATTCCCTCCAGCGTGGCGAGTTCGCGCGTGTGCGTCCGCTCATAAACCATCCGCCCCACCACGGCGAACAACAGTCCCGCGATGATCCCGTGCGAAAACATCTGCAACACCGCGCCGGTCAGACCAATCGTGTTCACCGTCGCCAAGCCCAGCATCACGAAGCCCATGTGACTCACGCTCGAATAGCCGATGACGAATTTGAAATCCTTTTGCACCAGCGCCACCAGCGCGCCATACACGATGCCGCTGACCGCCAGTACCGCGATCCACATCTTCCACGCCTCCAATCCTTCCGGGAACAAAGTCATCGCCACGCGCAAACAACCATACGCGCCCAGCTTCATCACCACGCCCGCGAGCAACATGGAAGCCGCCGTCGGCGCAGCCACGTGCCCCGTCGGCGCCCAAGTGTGAAACGGCCACAATCCCGCAAGAATCGCGAAGCCCACAAACACCAGCGGGAACGCCCACATCTGGAAGTCGTGCGGAAACGGATACTTCGCCAGTTCCAACACGTTCATCGTGTGTGCGCCCGACACCACATACGCCGCGATCAATCCGATCAGCACCATCGCGCTGCCGACGAACGAGTAGATCGCCAACTTCATCGCGCCGTATTCCTTCCGGGTCGAACCCCAGATCGCGATGATGAAATACTTCGGCACGATGGCGATTTCGTAGAACACGAACAGCAGGAACAAATCGAAACTCAGGAACACGCCATACACCCCGCCGATGAGCGCGAGGTACAGCGCGAAGAACTCCTTTGCCCGATGCTCGACATTCCACGAGAACAGCACGCCGACTACCGCCGCGATCCCAGTCAGCAGCACAAGCACCAGGCTGATGCCATCCGCTGCGAGGTGAAACTCAAGGCCGAGTGATGGAATCCACGGCACTTTGACAACCGTGAGAATCTCACCCTTCTCAAAATTGAAAAACCCCGCCAGTGCGACCAGCAATCCCACGACCGCCGTGGTCATGGCGACCTTGCGCGCTGCCGATGCGTTGCCTTTCGGCAGGAGCATCAGCACCAGCACGCCAACAAAAGAAATATAAACGGTCCAGGCTAACATCTTAAAACTTCAGTTGCTCCACCATCCGCACCGCCGTCGAGTTGATCACGTCCAGCACGAGGCGCGGCCACAGGCCCAGCACAAACATCAACGCGATGGGAATTCCCACCAGTACCCGCTCGCGAAGCGTCAGGTCGGGCAGCTTCGACCACTTTTCGTTCAGGGGTCCGGCAAAGACGCGTTGGATGATCGTCAGGATGAAAATTGCCGTGACCAAAATACCGATCACCGCCAGCGCCGCCGCCCACGGTGCCAGCGGGAACACGCCTTTGAAGATCAGAAATTCGCCGATGAAGCCATTCAACCCCGGCAATCCGAGCGACGAGAACAGTGCGATGCCCATCAAGCCACAGAACACCGGAATCGTTTTGCGCAAGCCACCGAAATCATTCAGCCCGCGAATTCCACCAGTGCGTTGTTCGATGAAGCCCACGAACATGAATAGCGTCGCCGCCGTGAGGCCGTGGTTGAACATCTGGA
>JANPGI010000274.1:0-10526 GCA_031423875.1 Verrucomicrobiota bacterium
GGGAGAGGGAGTCGGGGCAGTATCAAGATGCACGCTGTCGCACTCCCCACCATTACGGGTGATTGTGGAGATGTCTCGAAGTGATAATCTGACTCCATGTCCGCCACTGTTGCCTGTTGATGAAGCTGTGTTTCCTTACCCAGTCGCATCTGTTCTGCCGATCCTTGTTCGTGGCGACCTTCCTCGTTCTGTGGCAGGCTTCGCCCAGTGTGGCCTCCACGTATTTCGTCGCCACGAACGGCGTGGACACCAACCCCGGCACGAGCAACTCGCCGTTCGCCACCCTCACACGCGCGCAGACTGCGGCGGCTTCCGGCGACACCGTCTATCTGCGCGGCGGAACTTATCTGCTCAACAACTCGAATCTCACCACGACGAACTCGCCGTGGGCCGTCGTGCATAACATCAACAAGAGCGGCGTGAGCTACGTGGCATATCCCGGCGAGCGACCGGTGTTTGATCTGTCCGCCGTGCAACCGATCGGCTGGCGCGTGACAGCGTTTCAAGTATCGGCGAGCGATTGTGTGTTCCAGGGATTTGATGTCGTCGGCGTGACGATCAACGTCACGGGCGTGAACTCGCAGTCCGAATGTTTCCGCGTGGCGGGTGGAAATCGGAATCGCTTCGAGCAACTCGCCATGCACGACGGCATGGGCATCGGCTGGTATCTCACGAGCGGTCAAAGCAATCTCGTGCTCAACTGCGACGCGTATAACAATCGCGGTCTCGATAGTTGGTCTATCGGGAACATTGACGGCTTTGGCGCTCATCCCAATTCGACCAGCGGCACGGGCAATGTATTCCGTGGCTGCCGCGCGTGGTTCAACAGTGACGATGGCTACGATCTCATCAATGCGAAGGCGCGCGTCACGATCGAGAATTGCTGGGCGTTCTACAACGGTTACTTCACCAACTTCGCGAGCTCCGGCGGTGATGCGAACGGATTCAAGTCGGGCGGCTACGGCGTGAACGGTTCTACCACTCCGCCAAATCCTGCACCGCGCCACATCACGCGTTTCTGTCTCGCCGTCCGCAATCGTGCCAGCGGCTTCTATGCGAACCATCACACGGGCGGATTGGATTGGTTCAACAACACCGCCTACCGGAACGCCAGAAACTTCAACATGCTTTGCAACCTCAACGCGCAGGCCAGTTCCAACGACGTGCCGGGCTTCGATCACGTCATGAAGAATAATCTCGGCTACAAAGCGACGACGAGCGAAGTCTCCAATCTCGGCACGACCAACGACACGAGCTTTAATTACTTCACTCTCCCTGTCACCGTGGCGACGAATGATTTCATGACGCTCGATGAAGCGTTGCTCACCGCACCGCGCAAACCCAACGGCGACCTACCATTCATCGCGTTCGCACAACTTGTCAGCACCGGCGATTTGTTGAACGCGGGAACGAACGCGGGCTTTGCGTACGCTGGCACTGCGCCAGACTTGGGCGTGTTTGAATACGGCATCAACCCGCCGCCGACTCTGGCCATGACAAGTGCGGGAGGAAATCTGATCTTCAGCGGAAGCAACGGCCCGGCGGGAGGAACGAACTATCTCGAAGCGACGACAAACATCACGTCACCACTCGTCGCGTGGACACGCGTGGCGACGAACACGTTTGATCTGTCAGGCGATTACAACTTCACGAACACGATGCCGCCCGGAGTAGCGCAGCGCTTCCATCGGCTGCAACTGCCATAGTGTCCGCTGAGTGTTCAGATGCGTGAACCGTGTCTCAACAACACTGTTCGATTCCAACAACCCATCACTCACGAATCATTTCCCGCTTCATACGCAGCTTGGACGACCGCTCGATTCCAATAACACACCTCGCGTTTCCAATTTTACAACTCACGTCAGACACTGAATCCGTCTGCGGCAGTCTCGACCATCATCCGAGCCGATTCGTGTCCAGTTATGATTCAAAACAATATGGACTATGGCGACATGTCGCCGCTTTCCGACGGGGATACATGTCTCTCCGATCAACCCCGAAAGTGTTCAGGGTGAAAGCGCGGTCGTGCCCGCGCACTCCAAAAGACGTTCACTGAGTATGGTTAGAACGGCATCAACGATCGTTTCCAGCGCGGCAGCCAGTAATTGCTCTTGTCGAGCGAAAGCACCACGGCGGTCGCGCGGCCAACAATCTTTTCACGCTTCACCTTGCCCCAGAAGCGGGAATCAAAACTGTCATCGCGGTTGTCGCCCATCATGAAGTATTCGCCTTGCGGCACAACGAGCGGAGCGAAGGTTCGCGGTGCGGGTGCGGCGGGATAACCACCGACGGCGTGCGTCTGTCCGGGGAGTTGTTCGCTGGCAAAGACGCGACCTTCGCGCTCAACGGCGGGAATGTAACGCAGCAGTTCCTCGGCGATGGGCTGATATTCAACGGGCGTGCCGTTGATGACGAGTTGATTGTTGCGCAGTTCGATGGTGTCGCCGGGCAGGCCAATGACGCGTTTGACGAGGCGCTTGCCATCGTGCGGCGAGAAGAATACCACGATGTCGCCGCGCTGCGGATTGCTCCACTCGGCGATGTGCCACGTCGTGAACGGCACTTTGAGATCGTAGGCGAGCTTGTTCACGAAGATGCGGTCGCCTTCGAGAATGGTCGGGCGCATCGAACCGCTCGGCACATCGTTCCAATCCGCGAGCGAGGAGCGCGCGGCAAACAACACGACCGCGAGGATCAGCAGCGGGAGGATTTCCTTCTTCCACCATTGAGCGGCGCGGGCGCGGAAGGTTTTGGGATCGGGTTGCGTTTGCGGTTTCATGAAGTGTTCGACCGCAGTTGAGGCCAGTCGTTCAACCTTAAAGCGAACCTTTAACGCAAAGACGCCAAGCAGCCAAGGCGCGAGGAATTGAGAACCATCCACCTCGAAAATGGTTAATCCTTCAACTCGGAAGCCTTGCGGCTTTGCTCCCTTGCGTTGATTAAATTGCTATTCCGAACCTCAGCCTCACGCCTCGCTCTTCGGCGGCATGGGCACGGGATCGGTGTGGTTTGGCATCGTGGGATATTGGGGCAGGCCGATTTGCCGGACGAGATCGGCAATCTCAATGGTCTTGCCGGTGCGGATGGAATGGTTGGCTGCGATACCGGTGAGAATGGAATACGCACCGCCCCGTTGATCGGCGACGCGAAGATATTTGTCCGCGGGTTTTTGCGGGAGAAACAAATCATCGAGCATGACCTTGTCACCGCCACCGTGACCGCCCTCGCCTTCCGGCCAGAGCGGAACTTCGTAAGCAGGTGCGCGCATCGGAAACACCCGGATGTAAGTACCGCCGGGTTTCACGGCGCCGGGCGTGTTGCCATCGCCGAACACGGTGACTTTTTCCTGGATGCCATGTTCCAACCGGCCTTTGGTGCCGTTGAACGCGATATGGTAACCCTCCCAGCCGTTGAAGGCGTTGAGCGAATAACTCAGCGTCGCGCCGGTGTTGTATTTCACGCTCACGTTCATGGTGTCTTCGATGTCAATGTCCGGGCGGAACACGCAACGATCGCGCAAGTAGCCGTCATATTTTTCCTGCTCCAGATACATGCGGCGGAGGTTGGGATTGCCGGCGAGATCGAGGAAGAAAGTGCATTTATCCTTCTCGGGACAGGTGTGACAGCGCTCGTGATGGCTTTGCAGGCCGAGACGTTTGGCCATTTGCGGCGTGTAGAACTCGCGCTTGCCATTGGCCTGCACTGAAACGGGATTCGCGGAGAGCCACCAGTTCACAAGATCAAAATGGTGCGTGGCTTTGTGAACCATCAGTCCGCCGGAGTTCGCCTTGTTCGCGTGCCAGCGCCGGAAATAATCCGCGCCGTGAACCGTGTCGAGCAGCCAATGAAAATCCACGGAGAGAACATCACCGATTACACCGCTCATCAACAAGTCCTTCACCTGTGTGCGATGCGGCGAGTAACGATAGTTGAACGCGACGATGCACTTCTGTCCGGTGCGGTGTTGCGCCTTGAGAATCGCCTGGCACTTCTTTTCGTCGGTGGTCATCGGCTTTTCGGTCATCACATCGCAGCCCAGTTCCATGGCGCGGATGATGTATTTGTCATGGGTGGAATCCTTGGAGGTGACGATGACCACGTCGGGCTTCTGCTCGCGAATCATTCGGTCAAAATCCTTGGCGTCGTAAACCGGCACCTCCTTGCCAGCCTGTTCCCGGGCGCGATCCTGCGCGAGTTTCAAGCGGCCCGCGTTGTTGTCGCAGTAGCCAACCATCTCGCAATGCGCCGCATAAGTTTTCAGCACGGCCTCACGATACAACCCCGAACGCCCGCCGACACCAACGAGCGCGTAGCGTTTCCGGGGACTGGTGGATTGGGCCAGCAAGGCCGGCGCGGCGAGCAGCGCGGTGCCGGCAACGGCGGTGGTGGCGATAAATTCGCGACGGGAAAAGTCGCGCGACGGCGGGGTTGGATTGTGGTTCATGGGAATGATGATCGTGTTGGGTTAATTTTGAAAAAGAGTTGCGAATTACGACCGGAGTTGCAAGCCGTGAAGCCTCGGATGTTTGTCTGACTTTGTGAATAAAACCGATTGAGCATGAATCTGGAATTTTTAGAGTTGCGGACTGGCTGGCGTCCGTTACTCTGGCGCGCTCGAAATTTGGACTGGAATACATTGTGAACGCTGAACTCTGCAAGAAAGCTCTGGAAAAGGTTGGCACGCCCAACATTCTCATCAACATCGTCTCCCGCCGCGTACGTCAGTTGAATGCTGGCGGCGGCGGTATGGGTCGTCCGCTCATCGCGGATTACACCAATCTCGGCGCGGCGGATATCGCTTTGCGTGAGATCATTGAGGAGAAGATTGGCTGGACCATGCCGGAAATCGAAGTGCTGGCCCGGCCCGTGGCCAAGAAACGCAAGAAGCATTGAGCCGCGAACAATCTTGATTACGCGCAGCCAGAGGCTTCAACCTCTGGCTGTTGCTGTTTATGGCCGACATCGCCAAAAATTCCAAAGCCCACCACGACTATCATATCCTTGATACGTTCGAGGCAGGCATCGTGTTGCACGGCACGGAGGTAAAAGCCATGCGCGGTGGCAAATGCCAGATCACCGAGGCGTTTGCGCGGGTGGAAAAGGACGAAGTCTGGCTCTACAACGCCCACATTGAGGAGTATTCCCACGGCAACGTGCAGAATCACAAACCCAAAGCCCCACGCAAACTTTTGTTGCACAAGGCGGAGATTCGAAAATTGTTCGGCTTAGTCGCCGTCAAAGGCAACTCACTGATCCCGCTCTCGCTCTACTGGAAGAACGGCAAGGTGAAATTGTCCCTCGCCGTGGCCAAGGGCAAACAGGTGTTCGACAAGCGTGACGACATCAAACGCCGCGAATCAGATCGGGAGTTGCACCGGGCGAAGATGAAGTTCACGAAGGGACGGTAGATTCAGTTTTCAGATACTATGAAACTTACTTACCGAAACACCTTTTACGATAGGTTGGTGTTCTCTGCATACAACTTGGCTCGCAACCCAGTCATGATTTTCCTGACGGTTTTTTGTATTTTATTAGTCACGTTTGGAATAATCCTCCCCGCGTTTCGCGAGCTGCCAGCGGGCACTAGTGTATTCGCTAAAGTTGTGGGGTTCGTCTTTGCGGAAATGTTGTTTCTTGGCGGTTTTCTTGCGTTTGTAGGTGTCTTTACTACGCTTTCAATGATTTCGCGTAAGAACAAGCCATTGTTCTGCGAGAGAACCATCACGCTTGGGGAAGATGGTTTCATTGGAGAGTCTGAATTCGGCAAGTCGGAGGTGCGGTGGGCGACGGTGCAGAAGTTGGTGCGAACACGAAAATATATTTTAATCTATCTGAGCCAAGATAGTGCCGTAGTGGTTCCTCGCCGCGCATTCGAGAACAAGACGCAGTGGGAATCATTTTACGATATTTGTAGTCAGAGAATTAACCGCTCTGTTTAACGCTTGAGAACAACATTCCCGACATAACAAACAAAAAAGCGAGGCCAGTTAAGACCTCGCTTTGATTGAAATTACTTCCGGACTACGCCTTCGCTTTGACCGCGTCCTTCTTCCAAGTGCGCTTGGGCGCTTTGGTGACGAGACCTTTCTTGAGGGCGTTGGCGGTCACGCGGATGTAGCGGACTTCGCCGTTGATGAGCGCTTTCACGCGTTGCAGGTTCGGCATGAACTTGCGCTTGGTGATCGCGGTGACGTGCGTACCGATACCGCCGCTCTTCTTCGATTTACCACTGCGCCAAATGATGCTGCCTTTGCGCGGGCCGACTCCGGTTAATTCACAAATACGTGCCATAAAATTCCTATTCCAAAATAAGGTCGCAGAGAATAACCAGCGAACGATTCGAGGCAAGCTTTCTTTTGGGGATTTTGGATTGGTCGGGTTTACTTTCAGCCGGAACGCGAGCATCGCTCGGCTTGAACCAACCTTCTCTTTACTCTGTCCAGCAATGCTCGACAATCACCCCAGACTGAATGCACATTTGAAAAAACAATATCGTGTGCTATGATGCATTGGCTGACGTGGGCGTGAGTGTTAGTTGATAGAGTCAGTGAAAGGACAGTCAGTTGAAAGTCAGTTGACGGTACAGTCGCAGACGGTCAGTTAGTAGATACGCCCACGCCAGCTATTTCGCTTTTCCTCTCCGCCCAGATACAGTTTGCGACGTTCAGCGCGGAGTTCTCTCTGAAATAATTGACTTCGTTGCGATGCTTGCATTTCTGAGACTGCTATGGTTGGATTCAACGGTAATCCCACCGATGAAACATCGCACTCCAGTCCGTCGTGGATTCACCCTCATCGAAGTGTTAGTGGTCATCGCCATCATAGCGGTGCTGGCGGCGTTGTTGCTTCCCGCAGTATCTCGCGCCAAACGTAATGCCCGAAGAGTCCAATGCATCGGAAATCAAAAACAACTCGCCACGGCGTGGGTACTATACGTCACGGATAATTCCGACTGGGTACCAGGCAACGGTGGAAACAACGCCCCCAACAAAGCATTGCGACTCTGGATTCAAGGATCATTTGTGAATGCCAATGCAAACACCACCGAAGAATATATCCTAAGTCCCGAATACGCGCAGTTTGCCGCCTACATCAGAACCATCCGCGTCTATGTCTGCCCTACTGATCGAGATTCGATCCGTGTTGGCGCCGTGACCCACACCACCAAACGCAGCTATTCGCTCAATGCTTACGTGGGCTGGCAGGGACAATGGGATGCTCGCATGACTCCCGTAAATTCGGGTAAGACTCCTTTCTATCGCGTGTTCTCAAAACATTCCCAGATGTCGGCAGCAATGCCACGCGGCACATTTCTTTTCACAGACGTCAATTCCAACAGCATCTGCGGCCCGGCGTTCGGAATGAATATGGATCGGGATGCATTCTTCAACTTCCCCGCCAGCACACACGAACGCGGCGCAGTGATCTCCTTCTCGGATGCACATGTGGAGTGGCATCGCTGGACGGATGCGCGCACCATCAAGGCGTACTCCACGAGCTACCACGATCACAACGAGATGTCGTCCGGGAATCTGGACTTGGCGTGGCTCCGAGACCGGACGACTGCGCGCTGAGAAATGACTGGATTGACATGTCTCGCTCTTGCACGACAGCGGCATTCTGCTAGCGTCACGCCCGCGACGGTTCATGCCGGTGTGGCGAAATGGCAGACGCACGGGACTTAAAATCCCGGGACTGTAAAAAGTCGTGTGGGTTCGAGTCCCACCACCGGCACCACTCTCACGACATCTACTGAATGTTTTCCCTCAACATTCCTCGACTGGATTTTGAATTTGAACTCTACTTCACACCCCGACTACCCTATCTGCGCACAACAAACTAAAACAATTTATGCCTCAACCCTGTTATCATCCCAGCATCGAAGGTGCGCAACACGGCGCGAAGTCTCTCGCTGAATTTCTCGACTACGCCAAAAAATCCGCCGCAGCTGGCGCGCAACCGTCCAACTTCATGTTGCAAAACAACAAGGGCGGCTTCCAGAGCGCAAAGGAAATCAAAGATGCCTTCGCCAAGGCCAAGCTGAATCTCGATGGCATCTCCGCGCATTGTCCCTTCTGGGTTCACACCACCGCGTGGACCAACAGCCCGACGGTGCGACCATTCATCCCCGCCGACATTGCTAAGAAATCTGCGGGCGAAGTCGAGAAGTGGGCGGAAGATTATTGTTTGCGCCTGCTTGATCTCTGTGCGGAACTGGGCGTGAAGATCGTCCCGATGTTCTGGGGAGTGGCGTTCGGTTGGGAACTGGCCACCGGTTATCCGTGGGGATTCTGGAAAGGCGGCGATTATGACCTGCTCAAGGAAGGTCAGGATCGTTTTGTGAAAAAGACCGGAAAACTCCGCACGCACGCACGCAAGCTCGGCATCTATCTCGCGCACGAAATCCACGGCGGCACAGCGGCGATGACGGCAGATGATTTCAACATGCTCGTCGGTATCTGCGGCGGCGACAAAATCCAGGCCGTGAACGCCGATCCCTCGCATTGCTGGGAGGGTGAAGATTTCGAGACGCGCTTCCGCAAAGTCGGTCCGCGCGTGATGGCGTGTCATGTGAAGAACTTCGTCATTCGGCGCGGAATGCCTGTGCGTATGATGGCCCCGAACTGGCCTGACCGCGCGATGCAATTTGTGGATCTTCCCAGCGGCGATCTCAACATGGCGCGCTATGCCGAACTGATGATCAACATCGGCTACCCGCAACGATACTGTCAGGTGATGGGCACGAAGACCGCGCCACTCGTCGTGGAAGCCGAGAGCGCATATCGGGACCTCGACGCCACCAGCGCGAATGGCATCGGCTATGTGCGCGACAATCTCTGTTTCCCAGTCGCGGCGGGATCGTTTGAGGATGGGATGGGGGCGTAAAGACCACCTATGAGATTCGGCTGGAGAGGAGCGCAGTGGTATGACTTTATTCTTGCCGTAATTGCCGCTGCTATCGTTTATCCGGATGTCGTTTTAGAATGGTTGTCAGAACGAACAGGCAAATCCTACGGCTGGATTCACCTGATGGTCTTTGAGATTCTGGCGGTCACTGCCATGGCTGCAACGATGTGGGTTTTGATGTCTCATTATCCAAAATTGGACTGGTGGCGCGCTTTATTATTTGTGGGTATGATTACCGCGTTTCGTTTTCTGATGTGGGTCGTGATCAAAATCTTTGGGTTCGATGATTGAGACTGTAATTTTCAATGGAGTCGTCCGTGGTTTGGCGATTTGGCTCGTGAACCTAAAACTTCCTGCCAGGACTCCAACTCCTCAAAACCCTCGCCGTTGAGCGGCAGTTCCAGTCGCACGGGTGTGATTAAAGACGGGTGAGGGTAAGGAACGCCGCCTTCAGCAACGGTGTTAAGTGGCAAGTTGGGAATCATTATTTTTGAGAAGGCGGTTCATGAGGATGACGAGCTTGCGCATACAGGCGGTCAAGGCCACGAGCGGTTTCTTTCCGGCGGCGCGTAAGCGCTGGTAGAACTCTTTGAGGATGCGGTCATGCCGCACGGCACTCAACGTCGCCATGTAGAGCGCACACCGCACCACCCCACGCCCGCCGTTGATGCGCCGGAGGCCGTTCTGGCCACCGCTGTCACGATTGTACGGGGCGACGCCCGCTAAGGCGGCCGCAGTCTGGGGCGTCAGTTTTCCGAGTTCAGGCATTTCTGCCAGCATGGTGGCGGCGACCACCGGACCAACCCCGGGAATGGCCTTGAGGCGTTCGGCTTTGCGCGCCAGTTCCGTGTCTTGGGCGATCAGGGTGGCAATGGCTTGATCACATTGGGCGATTTGTTTTTCCAGGGTTTTGCGGAGCTGCCGCGCTTAGCGGAGGCGGAAGGCATCGGTGTAATGTTCGGCATGGTTGCGTTCCACGGCGAGCACCGCGAGGAGTTGGCGGCGACGTTGGGCCAGGTGGGCCAGTTGCTGTTGTTGGGGCGAGGCCGCAGCGGTGGCGGCGGGCTGAAAGGTCGCGCCGTAGGCGGAGAGCACGGCGGCGTCAATCGGATCGGTCTTGGCGCGTTGGCCCTGAGCGCGGGCGAAGTAGCGAACGCGCCCGGCTTCCACGATGCTGACCGGGAGATCCGCCGCTTGAAGAACCCGGACTAGGGGTTGTTCATAACCACCCGTGGCTTCACAAACGACGTGCGCGGTGGGATGAACGCGCAGGAGTTTGAGGAGTTGGGCGTGGCCCTTGGCGTCATTGGCCAAGAGGTGAAACCGACCGGCCAAATGGAGTTGCAAAGAGAGCTTGGCAACGTCCAGGCCGACGTGAAGGATGTTGGGGTTGTGCTGACTCATACTTGTGGATACGAGCTACGATGATTTTTAAGTTGTCGTGCTCAGGCAACGGTTCGAGTTTAGGACAATGGGCACGCGCGGAACAGGCTGAAGGACGCATCACGCCACAGCGTATGCGAGGCGGCATGGTTCACACGCGCACCCGCCTCGGCCCGGTGGCAACCGGGCCGAGGCCTCCAGTTTGGCTTTCGCTTTCACGTCTGCCAAGCAGGACA
>JANPGI010000275.1:0-10393 GCA_031423875.1 Verrucomicrobiota bacterium
CCGGCAGCGGATGCTGAATTAGCCCAAGCTATCCGCCGTCACGGACGAGTGGTACTGGCTGCGGGGTTGGAGGAAACCCGACGCGGCGGCATCGTTGGCGGGGGTGTGCTACCGCCGCCTGATACCCTACGCGACGCCACGCGGTTTTGGGGGCCAACCCAAGTCGAACGAGGCACAGATGGTGTCATCCGTAAACTTTATCCTGGCACTGAAACCAAACCTGCGATGGCGTGGGTGGCGGCGGCTTTGGCGACAGGCACAACGATTCAATCCAACAGCCAGCATTTCGCGGAGCGTTGGATCCGCTATTACGGGCCGGGCGGAACACTGGCGCACATCAGTTACTCGCAGGCCACGAACCAAACACAGGGCTTCTTTCGCGGCAAAACAGTCTTCATCGGTGGCGGCCCCAAGACACGACTCGCTGTCGAAGAAGCGGACGAATTTTTAACACCGTGGCGACGACTCACTCAGCCACAGATTTCCGGGGCGGAACTGACAGCGACCCAGTTCATCAACTTGAGACGTGGAGAATATCTGCAAAAGATTTCGGGTGTCGCGGAGTTTGGGCTTTTCATGTTGGTGGCATTGCTGGCGGGCGGTGGGCTGACTTTGCTGCGTCCGGTGCAAGCGATGTTGGCGGCTGTGCTTGGCGCAGTCGTGGTCGTGACGCTCGCTTTTGTTTTGTTTGCCCAGGCAAACCTTTGGTTCAACTGGAGCACGGCGGCACTGGTGCAAGTTCCCTTTGCGCTGGTGTGGTCGCTCGGATGGCAATGGTTGCAGATGAAGAAGGAAAAAGAGTTTCTCGAATCTCCCATGCCGGATTTGTGGAGCGACATGCCTGTGGACAAGATGAGCAGCGCGGTGACGCCAGCCTCGATCAATGAAACCTCCCCGGCCATTCCCGATCACACGATGCTCCGTCAGGTGGGGCGCGGTGCATATGGCGATGTCTGGCTCGCTCGCGATGTTTTGGGAAATTTTCACGCGGTCAAAATCGTCCGGCGTGTCGCGTTCGATCACGCGGGGCCGTATGACAGGGAGTTTCGGGGGTTGCAACGGTTCACGCCGATTTCCCGCATGCATCCCGGCTTGGTTCAAATCCTCCACGTCGGAAGGAACACGACAGAGGATTTTTTCTATTATGTCATGGAAGCGGGCGATGACGAGAAGACTGGCGCGGTGATTGATCCCGTTACTTATAACCCGCGCAATCTTGGCCGCGACTTGCATCGCCGTGCGCCGTTGCCACCGAGCGAGTGTGTTGAAATCATTTCCGCGTTGTGCGACGCGCTGGAGTTTTTGCATGGGCAGGGGTTGATCCATCGCGACATAAAACCCGCGAACATCATCTTTGTGAAAGGTCGCCCCAAGCTGGCGGACATCGGTCTCGTGACGGAGATCAACGAGTCACGACAGCGCGCCTCGCTCGTCGGCACTGAGGGGTATCTGCCGCCGGAAGGTCCGGGCACGGCGGCGGGCGATCTGTTTGCGCTTGGCAAAGTGCTGGAAGAAATGTTGCAGCGTGGAACGGACATGCTGCAACCCCCCGACGGAGCGCGGGAGAAACTTGAGGCCATCGCAAGGAAAGCCTGCGCTGAAAATCCTGCGGAACGGTTTGCTGGCGCAAAGGAGATGCGTGCCGCATTGGTGACTCACTCTTAATTCCTACACATCGAGACCAAGACGGTTCTCCGCTGCGTAGCACTTCCGGTCACATCCGATGATCACTCCGGCAGTTGCCAGACGCGCCGGATCATCTCGAACATCTCCGGGTCGAACTCTTTTAATTCAGCGCGAGTGAACGGTTGAAAATCATTCCTGCCGAAATACGCCTCGGTCGCTTCGGCAAAATATTCCTTCTCGTTGTTCAACGCATAATGCCGCTCGCGCTTTCCATCGCGCAGCACGGACTCGTATTTCTTGGAAGCCTTCGCTGCTTCGTAACAGCGTTTGATGCCGGGATGCCCCGCGCCGAGTGTCCGCATGTGGTAGCCGTGCGCCAGCTCGTGCAGCACCATCCACGGCTGCTGTTTCGTCCATGTGAGAAAATTTTCCGGATTGGAGAGTTCCACGCCTTTGGTCTTGTCCGGGTTCACGCCGTTGTCGCGCAACCATTCGTAAGATTCGTGATAGCACATGCAGGGGAATTGCTTGCTGGAACGTTCCACCCAGATCGTGATGCCGCGCAACTCATACAACGGCATTGCGGGAATCACGTTGGTGATTTGCGCGAGTTGCGCTGTCAACAGCTTCAAGGTCTGCGCGCAAAGATTTGTTTCAGAGAGCAACTTCTCGTTCACCATCACGCGCCAGCCGAGAATATTTTGTTCGCGATAAACTGAGGTCGGATCGTAGGTGAGTTTGCCGGTGACGATGAGTGACTGATTCGTTGGGGCGGCAAGACCGCAAGCTCCTGAGAGCAACAAGGTCGCCGCGATGACCGTCGCAAATCTCATATCCCGGCGACGATGGCATCCCCCATCTCTCGCGTGCCGACACGCTTCGCGCCGGATTCGCTCGCGCTGAAGATATCGCCGGTGCGATTGCCTGCGTTGATGGCTTTAGTCACGGCGGCTTCGATGGCTGCTGCCACATCGTTCAATCCGAAGCTGTGCCGCAACATGAGCGCGGAGGAGAGAATCTGTGCGATGGGATTCGCGAGATTCTTGCCTGCGATGTCCGGCGCGGTGCCGCCTGCGGGTTCGTAGAAACCAAAAGTATTTCCCGCACTCGTCGCGCCCAAACTCGCGCTGGGCAACATGCCGAGCGAACCGCCGAGCGCAGCGGCTTCATCACTGAGGATGTCGCCGAACATATTTTCGCAGAGCATCACGTCAAACTGCGTCGGCCGCAGCATGAGTTGCATCGCGCCGTTGTCCACGAACATGTGTTCGAGAGTCACGTCGGGATAATTTTTACCGATGCGCGTGACGACTTCGCGCCAAAGGATACCGTTCTCCAAGACGTTTGCTTTATCAATGCTCGTGAGTTTCTTGCGGCGCAACATCGCGGACTTGAACGCCACATGCGCGATGCGTTCGATCTCTGGCGTGGTATAGACCATCGTATCAATCGCGCGTTGATTGCCGCCGCCAATGTCTTCGGTCTTCTTCGGCTGACCGAAATACATGCCGCCGGTGAGTTCGCGCACGACGAGGATGTCAATGCCGTCGCCCTGACGCTCCTTCGCGAGCGGACAGGCATGAGCGAGAGCCTTGGGCAACGTCACCGGACGCAGGTTGGCGAACAAACCGAATTCCTTGCGGATGCGCAGCAACGCGGCGCGCTCAGGACGTTCTTCTTTGGGAATCGTCGGATCGCGATCTGGCAAACCGACCGAGCCAAAGAGGATCGAGTCAGAATCTTTGCAGAGCGCGAGCGTGGCATCAGGCAACGCTTTGCCAGCGGCGTCAATACCAGCCCAACCGACGGGCGCTTCGGTGATCTGAAGCGTGAACCCAAATTTCTTTTCCGTGGCGCGGAGGACTTTGATGGCTTCGCGCATGACTTCCGGCCCGATACCGTCGCCTGCGAGTGCGGCGATCTTAAAATTCTTTGAACTCATAAGGGCGCGAAGGGTATCAGGCTGAAGCTCCAAATTCCAAGCACCAAGCTCCAGAGAAACGCAAAAGGAAAGCAACCGTTGCTGATCAGCCAGCTTTACTCCGAGACGGGGCGCGCGTTGATCTCAATCTCTTTCTCGGACGAGATTTGTGCGCGACCGTTGATGATGGAGTTTTGGAAACCGGGGAATTGTTGCGGCAATTTTGTGACGTCGAACTTCTTGAACTCACTTGCGGCGAGGCTGCTGTTTGAGAATGCCAGCGCGTTCGTGATCGGAACGCAGTTCCATGTGAACACGACTTGCTGGTTGAGCGTGCGGTTCGTGCCCTCGACGCGGAACTGATATGCGCCGTCCGTTTGCTTTTGCTGTTCCGCTCTCCGTTCGCCAGCGAGTTGCTCTTTGACATCGTTTTTGAACGCCCCATTTTGGGTGAGTCCGTACGCCTGACCTGGTGTGACTTCGCCGTGATACGTCGAGCCGTCGCCGTCAATGACGCGGAGCTTGTTGCCGGATTGTTCGATCTGGAAACTCGCCAGAACGGGCGTGATTTTTTTCGTTCGAGTGGAAGCTGCCACCGCCTTCGTCGCCGGCGGCTGATCATTCGAGAAACTCTGCCGATAATATCCATCCGCGTCTTTCTGCTGTGCGCCACCCCCACGTGCGAGCCAGGTTTTATCGTGAATCAACGCGTCTGCCACGCTGCCTTTGCTTTTGATGATGGAAAGTTCGGGGCTGGTTGCCGCCGCAAGATTCACATTCCGCGACGCCCCAAGATTCTCGGAGAACAACACCTTACCGACTTCGCGTTTCGCGGGCGCGGAGCTCGCAGTCGCACTCTCGATGACAGGCGCAACGGAGAGGGTCGTTCCTGAATCCGTCACGGCCACAAAGTTGCCACCGCCGCTTCTGAACTCTCGCTCCGCGCCCAGACGCAGTTTCACAGCATCGTCACGACGATTGTCCGCCAGCCTTCCCGGAGCCACGCTTGCCGCGCTGTTGGTCACATAAGCGAAGGCCAGTTCATCCATTGCCACGCTTGCAGGCGCGGCCACGCTCGCCGCAGATTCGGACGGCATCATGGCTTCTGTGTGTATGGCTGATTTGTTTAGTGCGAGGTTTGTTTTGCCCTTGGACTTCGACAGCGTTGGTAACATCACCGCCGCTGCCACCAACAGAACGACAAACATGCCCACTCCGTAAATCCAGCGTCGTGTAAACCCGGCTACGAACTCGTCGAAGGCCGAACGCTCCTTGCTGGCGGGCTTGGGGAATTGCCGCTCCACTTCGCTCTGCAACATCCGCCGCGTGGCGGGATGCAACTCGCGCGCAGGGCCAGCCTCGTCGCGACGCTTCTTAGCGTAGCGGCGGAGCAGTTTTTCGATTGGCCGTTCTTCGTTCATGGTCGCCTACATGTTAGACGGGATTGCGCCGGTTTTCTCCCCTGAAAAGATTCGACGCGTGATTACCTCAAGTTTATCAAGGCATTTGCTGAGGCGCGAACTGACGGTTTTAGGGTTCAACTTGAGTTCGCTGCTCAATTCCTTGTAGCTCAGATCGCCAAAATAACGCAGCTCGATGATCTCGCGACATGGCTCATCCACTTGATCCAACGCATCTCGCACCAACCCGGCTCGCTCGACGTTGAGCAACTGAAGATCAGGCGATGGCGTGGAACTCGGCGGATCAATCGTCAGTCCGGTCTCCGCATCTTCCGCGTTGAGCGAAAGCGTCACCTGTCCACCACCGCGTTTTGCTGCGTGAAGTTTCTCCCGGTAATCGCGCGCTTTGTTGGCCGCGATGCGGAAGAGCCAGGTCTGGAACTGGCTTTGAGCTTGAAAGGAATCGAGGTTGCGGATGACAGAAAGAAAAACTTCCTGCAAAACTTCTTCCACATCTTCAGTCGTGAAGTCCGACGCGAGTTGAAAGATGAATCGCCCCGCCGCCGCGTAGTGACGATCAAACAACTCGTCCCACGCATCGGGTTCGCCCCGGCGGCAACGCGCCAGTAGTTGGGCTTCAGCTTCCATCGTCAGCTAGATTTTATCCGGGCGTGGGATGATTGAACAGAAAAGACCTGAACCGCACAGCGCGTCAGAGGGTCAGTTTTAACAACCCCACTTCTAACGCCAGCGCTTCCTGCACGTTCGAGAACAGTAGTCGCTGCGTCTGTTCCATTACGCGCAAATTCTCGCGCGCCTGCTCCGGCGTGATTCGTTTTGCGACATTCGCGGCGCTGTCTGCATCTGGAAAACTTAGCAACTCCCGCCCGCTCGCCAGCGTGTGCAGCCACACATCGCGCAACCACCATTGCAGGCCGAGCAGCAAATCGCCGCGTCGCCGCCGGTATTCCGCTTCAATCGCGGCGGCGAGTTCTTTCTCCCACTGCTCGCGCAAGTCCTTGTCTATGTCGTCGTGTTTTTCGAGCGGTGACTTGGCAGTCAATTCTTCCTCAACGCTTGTCTTCATCTCCGTCAAACGCGCCGCCAGCACATCCATCAAACGATAACGCCCGATCAAACTTTTCTGCTCCGCGCCAGCCATCTCGCCGAAGCGGTTCAGCCAATTCTGTGTCGCGTCATCCCAGCGTCGCGTGCCCTCACCGCCGAAGTTCAGCCGCAAGCAACGCGAGATGATGGTTTCCAGAATCCGGCCCGGCTCGGTCGTCAGCAGGATCATCACTGATTTGGCGGGCGGTTCTTCGAGCGTTTTGAGAAAGGCATTCGCCGCCTGCGGGTTCAACCGATCTGCTGCCACGATCACCGACACTTTGAACTCCGCATCGTTCGGCCTGAGTTGGATTTGCTGCATCAACTCCCGCATCTGATCCACGGACACGATGCGCGACTTTGATTCCGGGCGCACCCAATGGATGTCGCCGTGAGTTTCAGCTTCGATCTTTTTGCAAGAGGCGCATTCGTCGCAACAGTCGGTCGCCACGCCGCCCGCTTTGTCTGCGCGCTGACAATTCAGCGTCTTGGCCAGCGTGCGCGCGAGTGATTCGAGTGTTTGGAGATCGCCGCCGGAAAACAGATACGCATGGCCAAGCCGCCCTCGCTGCAACGAGCGTTGCAGCAACGTGACGCCCTGCGTCTGCTCTGGAAATCCTGTGAATGCCACGTGCGAGTTATAGGTTTTCTTGCAGCGGATGGAAACTCCAGATTTGATCTTGTGTAGGCGACTATTCTTTTTTGCTCTTCTGCGGTGTGAACCCTTTGTGGATGCGGATCGGCTCAGGGGTCTTGTAATGCCGCTTCAATCCCACCTCATTGAGCAAACCCGCCGGAGCGCGTGAGATGAATTCCGGGAAATTCCGCTCCACGCGATCGCGCAACATTTTCTGACCAGGCTTCGACGCCCAGAATTCCTCCTCCGCCTTGGAGAGCGCGATGCCAGCTTCATCCGGCGACATGTTTTCTCGCTTCGCCAGCAGCCACGCCAATTCAGGATCGCCCGGCAAGCTCACTGGGAACGGCACGAACTTCAGCACAATCTCCTGTTCGTCGCTGCTTTCCGGCGGGACATCGCGCACTTTGATCTCTTTGGTGAACTGAGATCCATCCGGCAGCACGACCTCCACCGCGAGACTTTTCTCTTTTTTATTCGGGGAGATTGTCACATCGCCCTCGCTGAACGCGGCGGCAAATTGCAGTTTTACCTCGTCCAATGTTTTTGGCTCCAAGTCGGGCAGGGGAATGCGGTCGCAGAACTTAACGAACGATGTGGCCTGATTTTTTGCGCGGAGTTCGGCTACGATGGCTTCGTAAATTTTCCCTGCGAGGTCGGCGTCAGTTGTGGCTTTGGGTAGGACTTTTTTCAACAAGGCCAGCAACTGGGTTTCCTCGTTCTTCTTCGACTTCGGCGCGTTCGATGTTTTTTTGCTCATGAATTAAAATGGGGCGGTGGTATGCCCGAACCTTTGCTCAAACACAACCTTGTTCGTCGCATAACATCCTTTTCACACTTGCTGAAACTGGCTAATAACCATACTTCATGAAGTGTAGCATATGAGTAATAGATCATACCAACCTACGTTGTGGCGCACCTGCCGGGTGTTGGCTAATCCCGACCGCTTGAGACTGTTCTCCGCTTTGACCCGCAAACAGCCACAGACAGTCTCAAGTCTCGCCGAGCAGGTGGGGATCTCGCTGCCAAAAGCCAGCATGTATCTCAGAGCCATGGAATCACGAGGGCTGCTCTCCGCCCGACGCGTTGGTAGAAAAGTCGAATATCAAATCCCATCGGGCAGTGCGGACTTGGAAATGTCGGAATTGCTGAAATCACTCAGAGAACTGGCGAAGGGCGATGAGAGGCCGCTCTCCAAAATCTTCTCGTTGGCGACCGGCTTCACGCATCCTGCCCGCATTGAAACGTACCGGAAGATCGCCGCAGGTTTGGGAAAGTTGGATCAATTGGCGAAAGAGCTGAAACTGTCACCGCGCATCGTGGCGCGACAATTAAAAAAGCTGACATCTCGCGGCTATATTGCGACAAACGATCATCGCTACGAGGTGGCCAAACATCCCGAAGCCGTGGGGCGAGCATTGGCGGACCTGGCATTGCGCTAACGGCAGGTGCTCGCATCCTGTGTGTTCTTGCTTCGATTTGGCTATTCTAACGGGCGATTCTATGTGAGAAGGTTTACCAGCCGTTTGCCATACTCTACAAAGTTGTTGCGCGCCGCGTCTGAGGCGACGGGTGACTTCGCCTTCGGATCGTGAAACACCGTGACCATGTGTGGTTCGATGCTGATGCCCCCGTCGTAGCCGCGCTCTTTGGCATCCTTCAAAATCTCTCGCACGTAACCTTGGCCTTCACCGGGCCAGTTGTAAGCCTCGCAGTTCTTCGCCTTGTCCCACGACGCGTCTTTCACATGGATGTGCGCGACGTGATCGCGCACGTTCGTCCAAAACTCCCACGCATCCTGACGGGGCCATGGCTTGGGCTTGCTGCGGTCTGGGTTGAACACGGGATTCGCCGTGTCAAAGACGAGTTGCAAACCGTCGCACTTGTCGAGCAGATCAAGTGTGTGTTGCCAGCTCATGCCGCCGTAGTTCATGCAGTTCTCGTGGACTGGTTGGATGCCTGCATCCATGAACATGTTCGTCACGTCCTTCACGCGCCGGAAAACTTCGATGGGCGTTTTGTGTTCCTCATCGCCGGGCTTGAAGCTCATGATGCGGACAAACCTCGCGCCCAGCCGTTGCAGTCGCGGTATGCAACGGCTCACTTCACCGAGCGTCATGTCGAATGGGTCGCTGATGCGCTTGGCCCAATTCATCACCGCTGATCCGAAGCAATAGACCTGCACACCGGATTGCTCCAGTTGTTGAACCGCCAGATCAAACGCCGCGTCCGGGATGTCGTGGAAGTTCGCCTTCAGATGCCCCGGCAATTCCGCCGCACGCATCTCGATGAATTGCCAGCCCAAATCCCGCGTCGCAGCAAGTTGTGTTTCCAAGCTTGCACCCGCTTCGTCTCCAATGCCCATCAGTTTCATAGCGCAAAAATACTAACCACGAATGGACACGAATGAACACGAATTTCGGCGATGTCCTGATTCAATTGTAGGGCACGACGTAAGCAGTGCTTTGAACGACTCGCCACCTCGTCGCCTGCAAACGCACGGAACAGCGGAATTGACCGGCTGAGTATGCACAGCTAGCGTCTGTGCATGATCCATCGCATTATTTTCTTTCTCGCCAGTTTGTTCCTGACGTCCTGTTCATCTCCCAGATGCACTCCGGAACAAAAACCTTTGCGCGCACTCTTGATCACCGGTGGTTGCTGCCATAATTATCCCTTCCAGACTCAACAACTGACCAATGCCGTCGCCAAGCTCACGACAACAGAGTGGACGGTAGTCATGGACGGAGGTAAAGGAACACGCGCGGAGATTTCCCTCTATGACAATCCCGATTGGGCGAAGGGTTTTGACGTGGTCGTCCACAACGAATGTTTCGCCGACACGACCAACCAGATTTACATCCGCAAGATCACTAGCGCGCACAGGACTGGCTTGCCTGCGGTGGTGATCCATTGTGCGATGCACACATATCGCGCGACGGACATTGATGACTGGCGCGAGTTTCTCGGCGTCACCAGCCGCCGGCACGATCACCAGAGCCGTTACCCGGTGAAGCGCGCCGCCGATCATCCCATCGTGAAAGGCATCCCCGACGACTGGAAGACCCCGATGGATGAACTCTACGTGATCGAAAAACTCTGGCCGAACGCGAAAGCCCTCGCCACCTCCGTGAGCGAAAAGGACGGCAAGACCTACCCCGTCGCGTGGATTAACCAATACGGCAAAGCCCGCGTCTTCGGCACCACCTACGGCCATTCGGACGACACGTTCCGCGACCCCGTGTTCCTCGAATACGTCTCGCGCGGCGTCCTCTGGGCCGCCGGACGGTTGGAGAAGTAATCATTCACCCGCGAACACCACCGCGCGCCCGATGCCCGGTGACCACACCGGTCAACATTGAACCCCGGCCCGGCAAAAACTGCCGCCACCCGCCGCGCCGCCGGCCTGGAAATTCCCAAACCATCTCCTGAACCAAAGTGGTTCAGACCCTAACAGGTCATTGAAAAAGTCCAAAAAACTTTGAACGAAAAGGGGCACAATTGATCCGATCCACATGCGTGGAAATGTGAATCCCCAAGCTGACATGTTGTGTCTGATTTCGCCGGAGAGCCGGGTGCCCCAAGATCACCCGCTGCGCCGGATCAAGAAGCTGGTGGACCAGGTGCTCCACGATCTGTCGCCTCTTACACCATCATCTGCTGGATGCTGCTTCTTGGAGCAGGCTCAGTTTGTGGAGCAGC
>JANPGI010000276.1:0-15741 GCA_031423875.1 Verrucomicrobiota bacterium
CCCACGGGCCAGTCATGCAGGTGCAGCACTTCAGGCTTAAGTGGTAAATGACGGGCCAGATTCACGACACATTTGGAGAGAAAAATAAACCGCTCCGCATTGTCGCCATAGTCCGCCCCATTCTCGCTGTAGATCCCAGCCCGATCGAAATAGGCAGGTTTATCAACGAAGTAGATCGTGAGGTTATCTGAAATATCGAGGGCGAGCAGTTCAGCGGCAACGCGTTTGTGTCCGAGCAGAACATCAAACTTCCAATCCACACGGCGCAAACCGGAAAGTTTCTCACGGATGCCGCGATACAACGGCGTGACGATTCCCACCTGATGTCCGCCCGCAGCCAGTGCCTTGCCCAGCGCACCGACAGCGTCTCCAAGCCCGCCGGTTTTCGAGTAAGGATAAACTTCGCTGCTTGCTAGTAAGATTCTCATAACAGAGCAGCAGCAATTATTTACGGAGCTTTGATCTGTGACGTTCCAAGATATTTTTGTAACGGCTCAGGGATCAACACACTGCCGTCTGCTTGCTGATAGGTTTCCAGCAAGGCTACAAACAATCTCGCCAGCGCAGTGCCGCTGCCGTTGAGGATGTGCGGAAATTTGTTTTCACCGGCTTCCGTCTTGAAACGCATGTTCATCCGGCGTGATTGAAAATCTTCGCAATTCGACACACTGGAAACTTCCAAGTAACTCCCCTGCCCTGCAGCCCAAACCTCAATATCGTAAGTCTTCGCGCTGCCGAATCCCATGTCGCCAGTGCAAAGCGAGATCACGCGATAGTGCAGACCAAGTGATTGCAACACGCTCTCTGCATTCGCCACCATCTTCTCTTGCTCTGCGTAACCGTCCTCCGGCTTTACAATCTTGATGAGTTCAACCTTGTCGAACTGATGAACGCGAATCATTCCGCGAGTGCCTAAGCCTGCCGCGCCTGCCTCGCCACGAAAGCACGGCGTGTAGGCACAGTAGAAAATTGGAAGCTGCTTTTCCGCGAGGATTTCCTCGCGATGAATGTTCGCCACCGGCGTCTCAGCCGTGGGAATCAGATACAACTTGCCGAGTTCTTCCACCTTGTCGCCTTCGGCCACGCCATAGTATTGGTCTTTGAATTTCGGGAATTGCCCTACGCCTACCAGACAATCTTCATTCACCATGTAAGGCGGGGAAACTTCAGTGTAACCATGCTGCGTCGTGTGTAAGTCCAACATGTATTGGATCAACGCACGCTCCAGTTTTGCGCCCCAGTTCGTGTAGAGAAGAAATCCACTACCGGACAATTTTACACCGCGCTCAAAATCCACCAGCCTCAAACTCTGGCAAAGTTCAACGTGCGACTTGGGCTTAAATGCAAAACTTGGCTTCTCACCATGCGTTCGAACCAGCGGATTGTCCTCGGCAGTTTTTCCGAGTGCGACAGATTCATGCGGAAGGTTCGGCAAGCGCAACATCAATTCTTCGCGCGTCGCCTCGGCCTTGTTTGCTTCGGCGTCGAGCGCGGCGATTTGATCGCCCAAAGTTTTCGTCTCGGCCTTCTTCGCTTCAGCTTCGGCGAGCTTCTTTTGTCCCATCAACGCACCGATCTCTTTCGACACGCGATTGCGAGTGGCCTTGAGGGTTTCAACTTCTGCGAGTGCTTTGCGGCGTTGATCGTCGGATTGAAGAATGCCATCAATCAGCTTCTCGTCCCCTGCCCCGCGCGTGGCGAGGCGTTGGCGCACGAAGTCCGGCTTATCGCGAATCAATTTGATGTCCAACACGCGCGAATTATAGGAAGGAACACCGCAGTCGCAAGGCGGAAGCCTTGCCTGTCAGTGTTTGACGAGCTGCTTCTTCGCGCGTTCCTGAAAGTATTGATCCGCCAGCACGCCGATCAGAACCACCGCGCCCATGACGGCGAAGTTGAGTGAGCTGGGGATACCCAGCAGATTGACAAGATTTTCCAAAACGCGCAGCAATGCCGTGCCGATGAGGATGCCGATGATCGAACCCTCACCACCACGCAAACTGCAACCGCCCAGCACAGCCGCTGCGATGCCGTAAAGCTCATAGAAATTTCCGTGATTCGATGGAGAGACTGAATTCGTATAGAACGCAAGCAACACTCCAGCGATGCCAGTGAGTAATCCTGCGATGATGTAAGTACTGGCGATCACCTTACGAGTATTAATGCCTGAGAACCGTGTCGCGTCCTCATTACGCCCTACGGCAAACAGATAGCGTCCGTAAGTCGAGCGGTGCAGGACAAACCACATGATGGTTGCGACCACGATCAAGATGACGAACGTCCCCGGCAATCCGAGGAACTTCCCGGTCGCAAAAGACTTCAAGGTTTCAAATCCTTCGGCCTGACCAAATCCTTTGGTGTTATCGCCAGCGATATAGCGTGCTATACCGCGATAGATCAGCAATCCGCACAGAGTGATGATAAAGGGTTGAATCTTCATCCGCGTGATCAATGTGCCGTGAACAAATCCCATCACCATCGGCAACGCAATCGCTGCCGCAGTCGCGAGCGGCCACGACCAACCCCATTCCCGCAACGCCATAGGCAACAGCACGCCAGACAGCGCAAACATGGATCCGACGGACAAATCAATGCCGCCGGTGATGATGACCAATCCTAGGCCGATCCCAAAAATTCCGTAAATGCCGATGAGGTTCGCGTTATTGGTAAGATTCGCCGCAGACAAAAACTGCGGGTTCATCGCAGCTGTGATGCCGCACAACGCCAGAAGCAAAGTCAAAATGCCGAGTTCTTTTTTCATTTTTGATCCGTATTAAATCAGAATATCCACATCTCAGTTCGCCGCCGCCTTTGCCGCTGCGATATGTTTGCCGACGGCGAGTTGCATCACGTTTTCCTCGTTGCACGCCGCGCGATCTAGCACGCCAGTGATGTTTCCTTCATGCATCACGGCAACTCGGTCGCTGACATTCAAGACCTCTTCCATATCGCTGCTCACCATGATGATGACAGCACCGTCATCAGCAAGCGCGCGCATGATGCGGTAAATCTCCGCCTTCGCGCCGACGTCAATGCCGCGCGTCGGCTCGTCGAGTATCATCACTTTGGGATTCATCGAGAGCCACTTGCCGAGCACAACTTTCTGTTGGTTGCCGCCACTTAAATTCATGACACGCGTTTCACAGCCGGGAGTCTTCACCTTCAAGGAAGCGATCTGCTCGTTGGCGACCTTCTTTTCTTTGTCGCGGTTGATCATGAAAAATTGCGTGAATTTTTCTAGTGACGGCAGCGTGGTATTCTCGCGCACCGTCATGCTGGTGACGAGCCCTTCACCGCGACGATCCTCAGGCACGAGGTAGATGCCGTGTCCGATTGCATCCCGTGCGGTGGAAATCTTCAATGTATCTCCATCGATGGAGACTTCCGCGCCGCCCTGGGCATCAAGTCCGACCACAGCCTTCATGAGTTCGGAGCGTCCTGCACCGACTAGTCCGGCGAAACCAAGAATCTCTCCGCGCGATGCATCGAACGAAATCGTTTTGCCGGGATAACGGCTCGTGCTCGCGTTGCGCACCTTGAAATAGCCCGGAGTCTTCGCTGCGCTGGAGGCGGCATAGGCACTCTTGATTTCACGCCCAACCATCATTCCCACGATGCGGTCATGACTGACATCGGATTGCGGAAGTTCACCTGCGTTTTTGCCGTCTCGCAGGACCACAACGCGGTCAGCGCAGTGTTCAACTTCACCAAGTCGGTGGGAAATATAGATGACGCTCACGCCTTGCTCACTGAGTTCGCAGACTAGTTCGAGAAGACGATCCGTCTCCTGCAATGTGAGACTCGAAGTCGGCTCGTCCATGATGATGATACGTGCGTTGAGGGAAAGTGCTTTCGCGATCTCGACCATCTGTTGCTGAGCGAGGGAGAGTTTGTCCAATCGGGTACGCGGCGAAACATCCAGTCCAAGTCGCTTCAGATACGGTTCGGTGTCGGCGTAGATTTTCTTCCGGTTGATGAGCTTGAACGGTTCGATCACCGGCTCACGACCGAGGAAAACATTCGCTGCCACGTCGAGGTTGTCGAGGACGTTGAGTTCTTGGTGAATGAACGCAATGCCGAGTTTCATCGCGTCCACGACGTTGTTGATCTTCACCGGCTGACCGTCCACAAAGATTTCGCCGCCATCAGGCTGATAAACGCCACCGAGAATTTTCATCATCGTGGACTTCCCCGCTCCGTTTTCACCACAGAGTGCAACGACCTCGCCCTTGCCGACTTCGAGGCTGACTTTGTCGAGTGCGATCACACCGGGAAAGCGTTTTTGAACGCCGCGCATGGAAAGGAGGGTTGTTGTCGTCATCTGATACCGGATTTAATAGCTGCTTCTCGACCAGAATGCACTAGCACTTTTAGACTAGGCCAAAAAGAACGGCGTTGGAAGTCCCAACGCCGTTCCCACCAAATTCTGTCGATATTATTTACCGAGTTGCTTATCGAGGTTCGCTTTGAATGCCGCCACGCCGTCCTTCTTGATACTCAAGGTTGGAACGATCTGAGTGCCGCCTGCGAGAGCTTCCTTGTCTCCGCCGAGATACTTGGCCATGCGCAGGATGGATTGCCGTCCGAATTCATACGGCTGTTGTACGACGGTGCCGTAGATCGCGCCGCTCGCCACACCAGCCAGCGTTTCTTCTTCTTCGTCGAAGCAGATGATCTTTACTGCACCAATCTTGCCGCTGTTCTTGGTGCCGTTCAAGATCGCCGGGCCGTTGTAACTCCAAAGACCGACGAGCGCACCGATGTCAGGATACTTCACCAGAGTGTCTTCAACATTCTTCTGAGCGCGAGCGCGGTCGGTTTCATCCGTGCGAACATCAACGATCTCAACGTTTGATCCAGCGAGCTCTTTCTTGATGCCAGTAAACCGTTCTTGAGCGTTGGCTGCGTCGAGCGTCCCGACGAACACCATGATCTTGCCGCCGTTGGGCAATGCTTCTTTGATCAACTTGCCTGCTTCCACACCGGCAGCGGTGTTGTCCGTGCCGATGTAGCAAACGCGTTTGCTCTTGGGCGCATCGCTATCATGGCAGATCAGCAACGTCTGCCCTGCGATCTTGTTTAGGAAATCGGTCTGGTTCGCCGGATCAATCGGGCTGACCGCGATTCCGTCCACGCCCTTGGCGAGCAAATCGTCAAGCATCTGGCGTTGAGTGCCAGCCTGACCGTCAGACGGTATGCGGAAATCCACTTCCACTGCGCCGTTAAGTTCTTTGACTGCCGCGTCTGTGCCTGCGTGGGCAATGGTCCAGAACGGCGACGCATTGTTCACGACAAATGCGAGTTTGAGTTTCTTGCCGCCTCCGGTGGAACTTCCGTCTTGTTTACTGCAGCCGGTGATCGCGAGTGCCGCAGCGACCGCGAGGAGTGAGAATTTGAGTTGGTTGAATTTCATTTTCTTGTTGGGGTTGGTTGTTGTTACTTGACGGAGAATTTATAGATGATCGTGTTCTTATAGATCTGACCGGGCTTCAGAACGGTCGTCGGGAATGCAGGATGATTCGGCGAGTCAGGATAATGTTGGGGCTCCATGCAGAAGCCGTTGCGAAAGGCATACGTCCAGGCGCCCTTGCCTGTGATCGTGCCATCGAGGAAGTTACCGGAGTAGAACTGCATTCCGGGTTCAGTCGTCCACACGTCCATCACACGACCGCTTGTCGGCTCGCTCACCGTCGCCGCATGAGTCAACGCACCGTGAGACTTTTGGTTCAACACCCAGTTGTGGTCGTAACCTTTGCCGAGTTTAAGTTGCTCATCGTCATTGTTGATACGTGCGCCAACTACTGCCGGAGATGTGAAGTCGAGCGGAGTTCCTTTCACTGGACGCAACTCTCCGGTTGGAATCAAATTCGCATCAACAGGCGTGAACTTGTCCGCGTTGATCGTGACAACGTGACCAAGAATGTCGCCCTTACCGGCGAAGTTGAAATATGAGTGATGCGTGAGATTGCAATGCGTGTCGGCATCCGTAGTCGCCGTGAATTCGAGGCGCAGCGCATTGTCATCCGTCAATGTATAGACAGCCGTCACGTTCAGGTTTCCCGGGAAACCCTCTTCGAGATGTTTGCTTGTGTATTGGAGTGTGAGCGAATTCGCCGTTGCCTTGACCACATTCCAAACGACCTTGTCAAAACCCTTCACGCCGCCGTGCAGGGAATTTGCATCGTTGTTTTTCGCCAGCGTGTATTCCTTGCCGTTCAAGGTGAACTTGCCACCTGCGATACGGTTTCCATAACGCCCGATGAGCGCGCCGAAGTACGGCGTGGCCTTGATGTAGCCGTCGAGATTGTCGTAACCCAACACAACATCGCCAAAGTTACCATTCTTATCCGCGACTTTGAGCGACGTGACAATGCCGCCGTAGTTGCAGATCTGAGCTTCCGCACCTTTGGAGTTTTTCAGCGTGAAGAGGAAAACAGCTTTGCCGTCAGCCTTGCCGAACGGAGTGGGGTTGGTGGAGCTATTCATTTTGCAGCATTTCGAGGAAGCGCAGCCAGCGATCAAAAGCGCGCCAACACCTACGCTCAGTATCGCCGCCAAGTTAAACAAGTTTTTCGTCATGGTTGTATTTGGTTGGTCAAGTCAGTGTTTTCCGCCCTGTCCGTATGTGGCGTTTGCGCCATGTTTACGCAAATAATGCTTGTCGAGCAAGACAGATTGCATCGGCTTGAGCTTTGGGTTGATCTTCAACGTCTCGCTCGCGAGTTGCGCGATGAATTCCAGCACACCCGCATTATGCACTGCATCCGCCACGTCTTTGCCCCATGTGAACGGCCCGTGACTCGCCACCAACACCGCCGGATGCTGCATCGCATCAAACTTCAATCTCTTGAACGTCTCCACGATCACCTTGCCGGTGTTCGCCTCGTAATCAGTTTTGATTTCCGTTGGCTTCAGCAAGCGCGTGCAAGGCACATCGCCATACCAGTAATCCGCTTGTGTCGTGCCGTAACTCGGCAACCCGCGCTGCGCCTGCGCCCACGCCGTCGCGAACAGACTGTGCGTATGCACCACACCGCCGATTTGCGGGAACGCGCGATACAACACCAAATGCGTGGCCGTGTCCGAACTCGGTTTGAGATTGCCATTAACCACCATGCCGGTCTCAAGCGACACAGTGACCATGTGCTTGGGCTTCATGCCATCGTAAGGCACGCCGCTGGGCTTGATGACCATGACGCCGCGCTCGCGATCCACGCCGCTGGCATTGCCCCACGTTTCGATGACCAGCCCTTTGCGAACCAGATCAAGGTTCGCCCGGCAGACTTCAGCTTTTAATTTTTCCAACATAAATTTTGAACCGCTATCCAAGCTAATCTTCGCTGATGCAGAATTGATTAGTGCCGATTAGCGGTAATCAGCGGTTTAACTCTTTTGCTTCGGCCACAGATTATTTCCCAGCCTTGCCATCCTTGACCAGTTCCAAAATACGCACGTTCGTTTCCCTGATATTCTCAGCGTTCACATAACGATTCGTCTGGCTGACAACTCTGTTGATAGGAATGTCGTTGAGGAAGATATTTTCACCGACACTTGGTATCGCCGAAAACCACGATTCAAAACTACCCGGATGCTCAAGGCAACGGATGCAATCCTTCCGCGCGAACCTTCCACTTTCCGTCTTTGGGAAAACCCGGCGCGTTGTTCGTGTTGCCATCCCAACCCGCCGCCATCATCGCCACGGCGGAGAGAAACGCGCCGTTCGCTGGAAGATAAACGGCTATCTCACGCTTCCGTGCGCCGGGCTTGGTTGACTTGGCGGCGGCTTCGTCACTGCGTTGTGGGCAATGGCCGTTCGGCAAATACTTGTTGTTCGGACCTTCGCGCAAAAGAATTTCCACTGCCGTCTCCGGGCGATCCAACCGCGCCGCCGTCATCGCGATCATCGGATAATCCCAGCCCCAAATTTTTGTTTCCCAATCCCATGTCGTCAGCACGGCGTCGAGTGTGCGCTCCATCGTGGCGCGCTCCACGCCGGTGCCGGGCAAAATCCCCAGCGGTGCGAGCATGGTCGGATGATCGTGGCGACTATCAATGTTGTCCCAAGTGTCCGGGTTCGAGCCAAGCGCCACATACTTGCCGTCTTTCTGCGGCACCGGCGCGAGATGCTGGATGATGTGATCCCACTTCTCCTCGCGCTTCATGCCAAGGCGCTCGCGCCACGACTGCGCCGTTTCCAACGCCCATTGCCAATACGCCAGCTCGAACGATGGATTCTGGCTCGTGCCTTGATCATAAATCTCCTGCGCGATCCACAACGGCGGGCCGAGAACATAAACGCCCTTCACCTCATCGTAGTGAACCATCGAAGCCAGACACTCCGCCGTTTCCAGCACCAGTTCGCGGTAGCGGTTCAACGTCTCCGCCGTCGGTTTGTTGCGATAAAGCAGTTCGGCCAGATGAACCATGTGCGGTTGATTCCAGACGATGAGGGGATTGCCACCAGGACTTTCGCGCATGTCCGGCCCGGTCATCTTCGCCCAACGCGCGCCGTTGAGCCCCCTGCTCTTCGCCAGTTCGCGCGCAGCCGGAAGTTGTTTCTGAAACCACTCCAGATTCTTCGCGAGCAATTCATCATTACCCCACAAGGCAAAGTGCGCCGTATGCCACCAGATCATTTCCGTGTGATGCTTGCCATACCACGTCGAACACGTCAGCCCCGTCTCCTGCGGCGGCACATCGCCCGCCATCTGCACCGCCATCAAGTAACGCGAGAGGATGATGCGTTCTTCAATCCGCTTTGCCCGTGGATCAATGCTGCCAGAAAAGTCCAATGCCGCGCTGTTGCGCCAGAATTTTTCCCAATGCACAGCACTCGCCGTAATCGTTTCATCCATCGTCGGCACTTTTAACGCGGGATCCACTTCCAAGCCAAACATGACCGTAAATTCCAGCGGCACCGGAAACCGCTCTGGTTTTGAACCTGCCAGCGCAATCCGAAATTCATGAGGCTTGACCTCTGTAAGATTTGCCCGGTTTTTCCAAACAACAATCGCACGATAGGAAGTATTACCGACCTTTCGATGAAGCCGCGCCCGATCGTCCAGCGTTTCACCAATCCAAGTCAGATGCGACTCCGGCTGCGACCAGTCCAGTGCGGGCGTGTTCTTCGTCGCCGGATCATGGCCGCGTGGAAAGGCCAACCGTGCGCCAAGCTTTCCCCGCTCCACCAACTCCGATTCGATTCGCACCGCAATGAGGTCATACTCCGGATGACAAACCGCCGTTACTTTCACCGGTTTTCCCTCGATCTCAAATTTGCTGGTAATGACCCCACTCCAGAGGTCGAGCGTCTGCTCCGGATTTTGAATGTCTTCAGGTGCAAGCGGCAAGCCATCTGCCTTAACGTAATCCAACAAAATTTGTCCAAGCGGATGACTTCGCGGATTCTTTCGCAACCAATCTCCCGCCAGCGACGATGACTTCGTGGGATAACCCATCACCTTACCGTTGGCGTTGGTGAAATTACGATTCGCATCCGCCAACGTGAACTTGCTTGGATTTTCATCCGTCACCCAACACCAACGCGACTGCGTCTCCGTCGGCACGCCCCAGCGATGGTAATGCTCCGCGAACGTCTGCAATCCCGTGATGTCCGCACCAAACGCAAAGCCGCCATTGCCCACCGTCAACGGTGCATCCACGTCCAGCTTGCGGATGATGGGATTGTGTCGCGTGACGAGCGCCTGGCGATCAATGGGCGAAACCTTTCCTTCCGCCGCTTGAACTGCCGGAATCATCAACGCGACAGCGAGCAACGCCATTGCGAGAAACAAAATTGTTATACGCTCTCCCTCAAGAGAGGGAGTTGCTCTTGTATGATTCAGCATGTCCGGGAGCGCATTTGGAAAAACTAGTCGCTGGTTTTCGAGCGAGACTGGATATGATTCTCCCTCTCCCCGGGGGAGAGGGCCGGGGTGAGGGCGAGCGTTGTCCAAATTTAACCCATGCCGGGAGCATCGGTCTGCGATGCTTGGACTACTTTTTTTTGAGTTTGGCATTGAGTGAAATAGTTTTGCCGGGTTGAACTTTCAACTTCACCGTCTTGTCACCCAGCCGGACCTTGATTTGGATTGCCCCGCTGATATTCCGAATCGTGGCTGAATCCAGCTTTCCGTCCTTCCAAGTCACGTCCACCTCGTAGCCACCACGCGCCCGCAGTCCGTTTATCGAACCGTTCGCCCAAGACTTCGGCAATGCCGGTAGCAGTTCAATCTCGCCCGTGTGCGACTGCATCAGCATCTCGCAAACGCCCGCCACGCCACCGAAGTTGCCATCAATCTGAAACGGTGGATGCGTATCAAACAGATTCGGCAGCGTGGACTTGGCCAGCAACGCCTGAACGTTTTCCCCGGCCTTGTCGCCATCGCCGAGTCGCGCCCAAAAATTGATGATCCAAGCGCGACTCCAGCCCGTGTGCCCGCCACCCGCCGCAAGCCGGCCTTCAATCGCCTTGCGGGCGGCGGCGGCCAGTTCGGGAGTTCCACTCCGCGTAATTTGCCGTCCCGGATGCAGCGCAAACATGTGAGAGATGTGCCGATGTCCCGGTTCGTTCTCTTTGAACTCTTCATTCCATTCCATCAATCGCCCATCGCGCCCGATCCTTGGTCCTTGCAAGCGCGGCAACGCTTTTCCCACTTCCGCCATCGTCGGCTCCTTCACGCCCAGAATCCGCACCGCTTCCAGATAGTTGTTGAAACAATCCCAGATGATCTGTTGCTCCATCGCCGGAGCCATGCACAGCGATGCGGACTGACCATCCGCCGTAGTAAATTTATTCTCTGGCGAAGTGGCTGGCCCCGCGACGAGTTTCTTCGTCTTCGGTTCTTCGACCAACCAATCCAAACTAAACTCTGCTGACGCGCGCAGAATCGGTAACACCCGGCGCAAATAATTCGTGTCGCGCGAAAACGCATAATGCTCCCACAAGTGTTGCGAGAGCCACGCCCCTGCCGATGGCGACAATCCCCACGACGGCGATTCGCCCGGCGCGGTGAAACCCCACGCGTTCGCCAACGTGTGAACCGTCCACCCGCGCGCGTTGTAATGCACCTTCGCCGTTTTTGCACCCGGCCCGGTGAGAAATTTGATGTAACGATCCAGCGGCTCGAAGCACTCGACCAAGTTCGCCGTCTCCACCGGCCAATAGATCATCTGCAAATTGATGTTCGCGTGATAGTCACTGCTCCACGGCGGCTGCACCGTGTCCGCCCACAAGCCTTGCAAGTTCGCCGGCATGTCACCGGGGCGTGAACTAGAAATCATCAAGTAACGACCGAACTGGAAATAAAGCGACACAAGCCCCAGATCATTTCCACCAGCAGCCACAGCCTTAAGTCGCTCATCCGTCGCATCCGTCCCATTCGTCGTATTCAAATCAAACCTCACGCGCCCAAACAACTTTTGGTAATCCGCCACATGCGCGTCTCGCAATCGCGCGTAAGGCTTCATCATCGCCGCCGCGAGCTGATCGGCTGACAGTTTATCGGGATCACCATGCCGCCAGTCCGGCAACTGCATCCGATAATCCGTCGCAGCCGTCAGCAAGAGCGTCACCTCGGTGGCGTTCTCGATTTTCAAATTCTCGTTATCAGGAGAAACTTTGCCTTCGCCACAGATCACCCCAAGCCTCGCCGCGAATTTCATTCCGGCGTTCGTCGCTCCATTCCACAACTGTCCGCGCAAAAACAATTGATCGTTGCCCACCACGGAAACCTGCGCCGCTTCTGGGCGGGACAAGCTCACATGAAAATTCAGCGCCCCGGGCTTGCTTGCTTTCAACCGCACGATGAGCGCCTGATCAGGGAAACTGGAAAACAATTCCCGCTCGAACCGCACGCCATCCACTTCGTAACTGACCGAGGCCGTCGCTGTTTCCAGATCAAGCGCGCGACGATAATTCACCGCCGCATTCGTCCCATGATCGAATGCTAGTCGCAAATCACCCAGCGTCTCGTAACTCCCATAGGCGACGCGTCCGCCCCGGCCTCGACCCGATCCAGGCCCGCGACAAATCAGATTCCGGTTCGCGAGCCGTTGCGCTTCGGCGTATTTCCCCTCGAACAACAATTTTCGGATCTGCGGCAAAACCTCCAACGCCTTGGGATTATCCGCATCCTGCGGCGCTCCCGACCAAAGCGAATCTTCATTCAACTGAATCCGCTCCGCATTCACGCCACCAAACATCATCGCACCCAAGCGGCCGTTGCCGATAGGCGTGGCCTCGTTCCAATTTTTCGCCGGCTGCTGGTGCCAAACCGTCAAGTCATCCGCCGCGCGACCAATCATTGTTATGGCAAGAGCCGCGACAAACAACGCGACTCGACTGAGCGAGGTGTTGGGTTTCATTTTCGAGAACAGATTACTTGCGCGGTGTTTCGATTGCCACACTTCCCGCTTTCAACCCATCGGCCTCTGCGGTGATGACAATTTTCTTTCCGGCCTGCGACGCTTTGATCATCGCGAAGCAAACTCCCTGATACGCCCTCCGCTCGCTCGTCTGAAACGGTTCGATGCTGGTGTTGTCCGCGCTGTCCACCGCCGCAATCAAGCCCGGTCCGGTGATGGTGAACCGGATCAAATCCTTCGCGCGCGGCAACACCACGCCGTTTTCATCCACCACCGCCGCCCGGACAAACGCCACATCATCCCAGCCGCCCGACAACTTCTGCTTGTCCGTGGTCAGAACAATCTTTGCCGCCGTCCCCGCCGTGCGCAGTTCATCCGTGGCGATTTCCTTTCCATTGTTACGCGCCACCGCGCGTAAAATTCCCGGCTCAAACGCCACCTTCCAAGCGCGCGGCGACGCATCTTTGTTGATCGGTTTCACTCCGAGCGATTTGCCGTTCAGAAAAAGTTCCACCTCGTCACAGTTGGAATAAACTTCCACGTTCTCATCATGCGCTTCCAGTTTGCGCGGCGTCCAATCCGCGAACTGCACCTGGGTATGACGCTCCTCCCCGCCCCAACCCGGGTCTTCTGGCAACACATCATTCGCCGCCACGCGCCGCACCGCGCGCACCATCGGTTTGTCGCTCCACCAACTTTGCCGCTCGTACGCCATCGGTTTGATTTCACCCGTGCGATCCAGCAATCCGCCCGCGTAAGCGATCCTCGGCCACGAACGCGATTCGCCCAGATAATCAATGCCCGCCCAGAGAAATTGCCCCGAGTGCTGCGGATTATCGCGACACGCCAGCCAGATGCGGCGATCATGTCCCTGCTCCGTGCCCACGATCTTGCGCCCCGGCTTCGCACGCCAAGCATCGAGCAATTCTTGATCGCGATAATTCGTCCCGATTACATCAAGCAAATCGGCCAATCCGTTCGTGTAATCACCGCTCGTGTTCGGACGAAACAACGCCTGCGTCACCGGGCGTGTCGGATCGTTCTCGTGACACACTTCGACCAATCCCTTCAAGATACGATTTGCCAGAGCCTGCTTCGGCGTGTCTTTGATCTCGTTGCCCACGCTCCACAGAATTACGCTGGGATGATTCCGGTCGCGACGAATCGTATCCCTCAAATCCGTCTTCGACCATTCGTTGAAGAACAAACTGTAGTCATAGGGATTCTTCTTCATCGTCCAGCAATCAAACAGTTCGTTCATCACGAGAAAACCCATGCGGTCACACAGATCGAGAAACTCCGGTGCTACCGGATTATGCGCCGTGCGAATGGCATTCACGCCGAGTTCACGAAGATTGTTCAACCGCCGCTCCCAAACCGCGAGCGGCACTGCTGCGCCGAACGCGCTGCCGTCATGATGCAGACAAACGCCTTTGAGCTTGAGATTTTCCCCATTCAGCCAGAAACCGGTATCGGATTTGAACTCTGCCGTGCGGATACCGAAGCTCGCAGTCTCCACCTCTACCACCTCCCTGCCCCTCCTCACTTGCAGAGCCATCCTGTGCAGTACCGGTTTTTCCAACGACCACAACTCAGGCTTCTCAACCACGAGTTCTTGGTCGAAATTAACCATACCCTGCGCAGGGACTGTGAATTCCATCTCTTGAGATTTGGCCGAACCAGTTCGCTGTCCTCCATTGATAATCGCGCGAAGGACAATTTTCTCAGCCCCGCCCGTCGTGTTTGTCACCGTGGCTCGAATGCGAACAGTCGCTGCATCTGCAACAATCTTCGGCGTTGTGACAATCAAACTCTGGGGCACAACATGAACTGGATTAGCGATGATCAGACGGACATGGCGGTAAATTCCAGCACCCGAATACCAACGCGACGCCGGTTGCGCGGAAGTGTCAGCGCGCACCGCGATCATATTTATTTCATCATTCCCGAACTTTACGTGCGGCGTCAGATCGTAGCTAAAACTCACATAGCCAAACGGACGCTTGCCAAGGTGATGACCATTGATCCAAACGTCACTGTTTTGCATCACGCCGTCGAACTCGATGAACACACACTTACCCTTCTGCTCCGACGGAAGTGTGAACTGTTTGCGATACCACCCCACCCCGCTCGGCAACCACGCGCCCGCGCCACCGGTCTTGTTCGTCTGTGCAAACGGCCCTTCGATGCTCCAGTCGTGCGGTAAATCCACCGCGCGCCATTTGGAATCATCAAAGCCGGGTCGCTCTGCGCTCGTCGCATCGCCCTTGAAGAATCGCCAGTCACTATCGAACTCACCACCTGCGGCTGCGAACGCAGCCGACGGCAACACGAACAGCAAACCGAAAACAACTGCGAAAACGAACTGAAGAAAATGGTTTGCCCGACGCCCGCCCTCACCCCGGCCCTCTCCCCCGGGGAGAGGGAGAAACGCTCGACAGTCGCGGATGAACTCGGATGCCGTCAGCTTATTCGGCGCTACTGAGAACGCGGTCACAGCGCGGTGATAGCAACTATGACGAACGAATCCACCAAGGCTGCACGTAGCTGTCCCCTCTCCCCGGGGGAGAGGGCTAGGGTGAGGGCGAGCGTTCACACATTTTTTGGTATTTCTGTAATTCATCTGGGGTCTCTCAATTGCCATCCGGCTTCTTGGTGTCCACTGCCGCACTGGCGGCCATCTTGAATTGATCCGGCGCATCCGGTTGCGCTGGATCAAACTTACCCGTGTCGTCCGCCAGAAACTTTGCCAGCGCCGGCGCGTTTGCCCGGATACCTTCCACGATGCAGCGCGCCAATTCGTAGCTGCCGTAGTTGTTATGATGCGTTCCGTCCTGAAATGCCTTGTGCAGATTCGGCCCGAGCGCTCGATAAAACACCTTGCTCATCGCGTGCAGATCAATCAGCGCCACGCCGTCCTCGCGTGCCACAGCGCGCACGGCGTCGGGATAACCCGCCAGCGTGTCCCGCTCCAGCCCGCCTTTGCGCTCCATGGAAGTCACCAGCACTGGCGTCGCCCCGCGCTCGCGCGTCTGCGCCACGATCTTCTTTAAGTTGGATTTGTAAACCGCCAGCGCATTGGTGGCCTTGGATTTCATGTCGTTGTGCCCGAACTGGACAAACAACCAGTCATTCGACTTCATCTGACTGAAAACTTTTTCAAAACGCCGCGCGCTCAACGAACTCCCGATGGATTCACCCGATTGCGCGTGATTCGCAACGGCCACACCCGGCCCCAAAAAGCGCGGCAACATCTGCCCCCAACTGTTCCACGGCTCAGCCGGCTGATCGCACACCGTAGAGTCGCCCGTGACGAAAACGGTCGGCACATTCGTCGGCGTGATCATCAGTGAGCGCAACGTTGGGTGCGTGCCG
>JANPGI010000277.1:0-1711 GCA_031423875.1 Verrucomicrobiota bacterium
ACCGCGAACAACCCCGCGATCTCTGTCTCGCCATCCACAGTCGTCACCACACCGCCGCATTGATAATGCGCGGCAGGCACGACAGGAATCGGCTCCTTCGTGATGTCTATGCCGAAGCTGAGGCAGGTCTTGTAGATGTTCGGAAACCGTTCGATCACGAAGCGCGCGGACTTGTGGGTGATGTCCAGCAACACATGATCGGCACCGCTCTTTTTCATCTCACTGTCAATCGCGCGGGCCACGATGTCGCGCGGCGCGAGTGATTTCATCGGATGATAATTATCCATGAACTCCTGACCATCGAGTGACATCAACACGCCGCCCTCGCCACGCACGGCTTCGCTCACGAGAAATGATTTTGCCTTCGGATGATAAAGGCACGTTGGATGAAATTGAACGAACTCCATGTTCGCCACCGATGCACCGGCTCGATAAGCCATCGCTACGCCGTCGCCCGTCGCGATGTCTGGATTCGTCGTATAAAGATAAACTTTCCCGCAACCACCCGTAGCCAACAACGTAGCCGGAGCGACGAACGTCTCGACCACGCGATTCGCCTTGTCGAAAACATACGCGCCAAGGCAGCGGTTCTCGCCCACATAGCCGAGCTTCTGACTCGTGATGAGATCAATCGTCAGGTGATTCTCAAAGATCGTGATGTTCGGCTGCGCGGCCACGGCGTTGAGCAACGCGCGTTCAATCTCGCGCCCCGTCACATCCTTCGCGTGAAGGATGCGGCGCTTGGAGTGACCACCCTCTTTGCCGAGATCGAGTTCGCGTCCACCATCTTCGTTCGGCGCATCACGTTGAGAAAACTTCATGCCCAACTCGATCAATTCAGCGATGCGCGCCGGCCCCTCCTCCACGATCACGCGGACGACATCCTCACGACAAAGTCCCGCGCCAGCCGTGAGGGTGTCTTTGACGTGAAGTTCAAACGAATCTTCCTTGCTCGTCACGGCAGCGATGCCGCCCTGCGCGTAATTCGTGTTCGATTCCGCGCGATTCTTCTTCGTGACGATGGCCACGCGCCCGCGTTTGGCCGCTTTGAGCGCAAAGGAAAGTCCGGCAATGCCACTGCCGAGAACGAGGAAATCAAATCGCTTCATGCGAACGACACGATGACCAGAAGCCACGTGGGAAGCAATCGCGAGATTATTTTTGGGAGGACAAGTTTCCGCTTGTCCCGCGCCTTGCCACCGAGGGAATCAAGGGAGTCGGGAAAACCTGGCGCACGCCCCAACGCTTGGATTTCTGCTATTCCTCTCCCAAACGATGAACATTAAATTGCTGTAGTCGAGAGTGCGGGTTGGTTGCCGAGTTGCTCATAGCCCCAGCGCAACATACGCTCGGTGGTTTCCCAATTGAGACACGCGTCAGTGATGGAGACGCCGTATTCCAATTCCTTCACGGGTTTCGGGAATGGTTGATTACCCTCGTGCAGATGGCTTTCCACCATCACGCCGATGACGGAGCGGGTGCCGTTGACGCGCTGCTCAATGACACTGCGCCAGACTTCCTCCTGGCGCGCGTGCTTCTTCTCTGAGTTTGCATGGCTGCAATCCACCATCATCACAGCGGGCAGCTTGTGTTTGAGGAGCGTCGCTTCTGCATCAGCGATGCTGGCGGCGTCGTAATTGGTTCGCGCGCGTCCCCCGCGCAAGACGGCGTGACCATTGGGATTGCCCGTCGTGCGGACGATGCTGATGGC
>JANPGI010000278.1:0-8303 GCA_031423875.1 Verrucomicrobiota bacterium
CATGAACGCGCGTCAGGTCGCCGATACGGTTAAATACTTTCGGGAAGTCGTTGAGAATCCGAACTGGTCGCACCGTTCCGCGATCAAGCGTCTTCCTGAACAGCCAGCGTATTCGGAAAATGATGCCGCCTCTGCTCTCAAACCACTCGGTATCCGCTACGAAGCCCCGTATGGCGATCATTTGCAACGCAGCCCAGATCACTTTGACATGGTCATCTGCACGCAAGTGTTGCAACACATCCCCAAGGCGGTGCATCTCCAAATCTTCAAGGAGCTGTTTCATTGCATGAAACCCGGCGGGTTGTTCCACGCGACTGTGCATTTCGTAGGTCAATTCCGAAGTCCGCACCTGCGCGAAGGACAGTATGAACACCTGACCCATTCACCGGCCATGTGGGATAACTGGATCAACTCCTCGATGATGAGTTTTAACCGGTTGAAAGGACCTGACTATCGGGAGACTCTCGAACAATCTGGGTTTCGCATCCGCGAATTCAAACTCACCGGGCCCACATCGGATGACCTCGCTGAACTCAGGCGGACAAAGGTACATTCTTCCTTCAGCCGTTATTCAGAACTAGAGCTGGCGACTCGTGGTGTATTTTTTGTCGCTGAAAAACCGTGATCCTCTTTCTTACCTATCACAAAGTCAGTGCTGCTGGTGATCGCAGTGATCGGGATTTTTATACCGTACCGTGTGATGTGATGACCGCGCAGATCAAGGCGACGGTCGCAGCGGGCTTCCAGCCGCTGCCCACCAACCGACTGCTCACGGATGAGAAAGTTCCAAATTTCCCCGGCTCGAACTACGTGTTGAGCTACGACGATGGCACTTCGGATCATTACGAGATCGTTTTCCCTATGCTTCAAGAAGCGGGATTGCGCGGAATCTTTTTTGTTCCTACGGCCAAACTGAATAAACCCGGTCATCTTACAGACGCTCAGGTTCAGGAGATCGCCCGGGCAGGTCACTCCATCGGCTTTCACAGTCACGAACATCGCAGGCTCGACAGGACAGGCGACGGGCTTCTGCGGGAACAGTTCAAACGCTCGCGAGGGATTCTTGGAGATGTGATCGGCGAAGCTCCTTGGCTCTTTGCGCCGCCCGGCGGATTTATCAATGACCACGTCCGCGAAGTCGCTCTTGGGTTTGGCGTTAAAACCATCCGCACCATGCGCTGGGGGTTTAATCATAAACCGGACATGACATACTTGGAAACAGTTCCACTCAACCGCCATACCAACAGCAACAAGTTTGGGAAAATTCTCCAAGGAAAGCAGCCGCACCTTCTTTACATTGGCAAGCAAGCGGCCAAAGCAATCGTCCCCCTCCGTGCGTACGAGCGCATTCGGAGCTGGATGTTCGCTATCGGACGGAAAAACTGACAATCATGCAATCAAATCCGCATCTCATCATCGGCGCAGGCCTCACCGGTCTCTCTTGCGCCTACCATCTCGGCCAGGACTACGTCATGGTCGAACGCGAGAACGAACCCGGCGGCATCGTCCGCACGCGCGATCGCCACGGCGGATTCCTCTGCGACGGCACCGGCCATTGGTTGCATCTCCGCAACGCCGGGATGAAGGAACTGGTCAACAAAATCCTCGCGGGACAACTCGTCGAACACGAACGCAAAGCCGTCGTCCACATGCGCGGCGCGTTCACGCCGTATCCATTTCAGGCGAACACCTTCGGCCTCCCGAACGAGGTCGGCATGGAATGTCTGCTCGGCTTGTTAAAGGCACGCCACCCTCAAGACTTCGGCCTCACCGCTCCCACAACTCCGCCAAAGAATTTCCGTGAGTGTGTAGAGCGGCTCTTCGGCGAGGGCATCTGCAAACACTTCATGGTTCCCTACAACGAAAAGTTGATGGGCGTGAAACTCGAAGAGATTTCCGCCACCTACGCGGATCGTTTCATCCCGCGCCCTTCGCTCGAAGACGTGGTCAAAGGCGCGTTCGGTTTCTCGCGCGAATCCCTCGGTTACAACGCCAAGTTCGTTTACCCGCGCGACGGCGGCATCAGCTCGTTGCCCAAAGCTCTGGCCAAAGCCATCCCGAAGCCGCCGCGTTACGAAACCGTCATCAAGAGCGTCAACCTCGGCAAAAAAACTGCCACGCTCACGACCGGCGAGCAGATCAAGTTCAATCGCCTCGTCAACACGATGCCGATGAAAAACTTCGTGGGCATCATCGAAGATGCGCCCGCAGAGATCCGGGCCGCTGCCGCCAAACTTCGCGCCACCACCGTTCACTACTACGACATCGGCGTGCGCGGCAAAGGCGACATCGCCAGCAACTATCACTGGATTTATTTTCCCGAACCGGAATTCGTTTTCTACCGCGCGGGTTCTTACTCCGCCGTCCATGCGTCCTCCGCTCCGAAAGGTTGCCGCAGTTACTACGTCGAGCTTTCTGGAGGCGACGCCATCGAACTGCTCAAGAAGCCCGTTCAGCTCCGCACCCGCGTCATCACCGATCTTAAACGCGCGAAAGTTTTGTCTGAAGACGACGAGATACTCTTCATGGAACTCTGCGACATCCCGCACGCCTACGTGATCTTTGACGAACACTACGATCCGTGTCGGAAACTGATTCTCGATTACCTCGAAGCGAATGGCGCATCCAGCGGCGGACGTTGGGGCGGCTGGAACTATGGCGGCATGGAAGACGCGTTACTCGAAGGCAAGGCGGCGGCGGACAGCATCCGTGGAAACGCTTCCTGATTAAAACATGTCCAACCCGAACTTCACCCCCGAAGTTTTCAACCGCGCTTTTCGCGAGCGCGTGGCAGAAGTCTATGGCGACACGTCCGGCAAAGGCTCTCTTGATGACCGCCAGTTATTTTATCTTGAGATGCTCGCGCAGATTGACGCGTTCCAAAAAGACAAACACCTCGTTGATCTCGCGCCCGGCCTCACCGCATTCGGTCCGATCGCTGCGGTGATGGGGATGAAAGTCACGTTGATTGACGATTACGGCGGCGGTGGCGGCGTGGATGTGAATCGCAGGGAAGTTGCGATGAAGATCGTCAACGGCTTCCGCGACAAACTCGGCGTGCGCATCGAGGAGATGGATTTCCTCACCAAGCCTTTGCCGCTTCCCGACGCTTCGGTGGATGTCATCACCTGTTTTCACAGTTTGGAACACTGGCACAATTCTCCCAAGCCGCTGTTCCGTGAAATCATACGCGTCCTAAAACCCGGCGGTCATCTCATCATCGCCACACCGAATGCCGTGAATCTCCGCAAACGTCTTCTGCTCCCGTTCGGCATGACGAACTACGGCGCACTGGAAGAATGGTATCACGAGGGCGATCCGGTCTATCGCGGTCACGTCCGCGAACCTATCGTGCGAGACCTGCAACGTCTGATGGAATGGAATGGTCTGGAAGTTCGCGCCACTTACGGAAGAAATTTTATCGGCAAGGCGAGCAACTCGTTGAGTTTTATTCCGCGTCCGTTGATGAGTTTCATCGCCACGAGCGTGGATTTAGTGATCCGATTTTTTCCCACGCTTTGCTCGGACATCCACGTTGTAGGCCGGAAGCCCGCATGAAGCCTCCCGTCCTGATGATCGCCTACGCCTGCAACCCCGAGGGTGGCGGTGAACATTGGCTTGGCTGGGGTTGGGCAGAACAGGCCGCGAAAAATTACTCTGTCCACCTCATCACCACTCCCAACGCCCGCGCTCAGGTGGAGAAACACGCGCCGCGTCACGGCATCACACCCCACTTCGTCGAGCAACCCAAAGCGAGCCGTTGGGGGCGCAAGATCGGCTGGCAATCTCGCGTGTTGAAACTCGCCTCGGAACTTCACGCGCACGAAAAATTTCAGATCGTCCATCAGACCACGTTTCATACTTTCCGCGTGCCGTTCCTCGCCGCGAGCCTCGGCATCCCCTCCGTCTGGGGGCCTGTGGCGGGCGGCGAGTCTGTTCCGCCCGGATTCTCTTTTGATCTCGGCAATGCAAAGTTCGAGGAGCTTGGCCGGAAATTTGTGAACAAGCTCTGGTTGATGCATCCGCAGATCAAACGCTCGCTCGCCAACGTTGGCGCGGTGTTTGTCTCGAATCGCACGACGATGAACTTTCTTCCGTCGTCCGTTCACGGCAAATGCGTCATCGTTCCGCCGAACGCGTTGCGACCTGAAGACGAGCAATATCCCGAACCTCAGTTGCGTCCGAACGGAGACACGTTTCAACTGATCTATGTCGGCAACTGCGTTGCCACGCGTGCGTTGCCCATCGTGTTTGATGCGTTGCGCCGCACCAAAATTCCGAACACAAAACTCACCGTCGTCGGCGCGGGCACTGCGTTGGAACGGTGGAAAAAACTCGCGGCAGACTTGGTTGCGTCCGGCGTGGTGGAGTTCACTGGAGCTGTCACGCGGGATCGCTTGCCAGAACTGTTTGGTCGCTCGCATGTGTTGGTGTTTCCGGCGATGCGCGACAGTGGCGGCTCGGCGTTGCTCGAAGCGATGGCGCGCGGCGTGCCGGTGATCTGTCTGGATTGGGGCGGGCCGGGCGAAATGGTGGACGCTGAGTCCGGCGTGAAGATTTCGGTCGGCACACGCGATGAAACTGTGGCTGCATTTGGCGCCGCGTTGGTGCGCTTGAGAGATTCTGCGGAGCTGCGATTACGGATTGCGCGCGCAGCGCGTGAGCGCGCGGTGAAGTTGTTCCGCTGGGACGCGCGGGCGGCTTTGCTGCGTGACACTTACGAGAAATTGAGATCCGGGAAATGATGACGACTCGTGACATCAGGAAACGATTCCTCACGCGCTGGTTCGCGATGCTGGAGGAAAACGGCGTCCGCTACTGCATGTTGCGGAACTACGATGATCTCTACGGCAATCCCACGACTGATCTGGACATGATCGTCTCGGAACATTCGCTCAAGTGTTTCGAGCAATGCTTGCGCAAATCGGCAGAGGAAACGGACTTTCATTTCGTCCACGCGGCGCGTTACGTGAATTTTTCGTGGGTCTTCTGGAATCCGCTCGCGGGTTTCATCCGCGTTGACTACGAAACAGACATTCGCTGGCGGTTGTTCACGGTGTTGGATGCGCGTGAAGTGCTGGATCGTTCGCGGCGGCATCAAGAGTTTTTCATCCCGCATCCTGCACATGAGATCGCGATCCTTTACGTCGCCGCACTGTGGCGCGGGGAATTGACCGACCGTTATCGTCAGCAACTCGACAAATTGTATGCCGCCTGCTCAGACAAGGATTCTCTACGCGAGATCTTGATCGCCTCATTCGGACAGGCGGGACATGTGTTGACCGATTTTCAGGAGGATCAATCAAACTTCGACCAGCGATTCTTCACATGGCTGCGACTGAGTCTTGCGCTCCGCACGCATCTGATCTGGCCGCGCTTCCCCGGCGTGTTAAAGAATTTATGGATTGATGGATTTCGGTTTGTGGAACGGGTGTTCAACGCGGCGGGCGTTTCGCTGTTGTTCGTGAGCAGCAACGAACAGCAACCAGATTTCAGCGAGATGTTGCGAGAGATCGAGTTTCTTTTCCCGATCAAAAAAAATCTTATCGAGCAAGTTGATCTGCGGGTTGGCGGCAAATCCTCGCACAACTGGCAGATGCGGTTGCGCCGGGTTCGCACCATGTTCAAGGGCGGTCTCTACATCCGCGCCTACCGGGTCGAGAAAGACGCTGACATCCCGCGCGTCATCCGCGCCCACACCAGACATATCTATAGCCGGCGAACATTTGTGTGCGGCGAGGACAGTAGTGGGCGGCTCTATTTTGGCCATGTGAAATCTGGCTTCATGGCATCCGTCGAGGGCAACGCTGCTGGCGGGCAGACGTTCAGCAAATCGTTCATCGAATTTGTGTCGGACGTTTTAGAGCGCGTGCGTTCCCTTTCACCCCAGGCAGAGCCAACGGGTCAGGGACTTTTCTGCGTGTTGGTGGGGTTGGACGGATCGGGCAAGACCACACTCGGGCGGAATCTTTGCGATCTTTCCGTGATCAACACTCGGTTCACTGGCGTCTGCTATTTTCATTGGCGACCCAAATGTTTTCGTCACGCCGAATGGCCTCTGCCGGAATTTTGCGAAACGCCCCGCAAACCTCAACTCCCTCGCAATCCCATCAACACCGCGCTCTCATTGGTTCGCATCGCGCGCAACGGTCTGTTGGCCCGACTCGCGTGGCATCTGAAAGTTCGCCCGATGGTGCGGCAAGGCTACCTGGTGCTCGTGGATCGTTATTTCTACAATTACCACCTCGACCCCGCCTCGGTGAAGTTCTCGGCTCCTGCAAGCGTGCTGAAGTTCATGCAGAAACTTTTCCCCGCACCTGACCTCGTTGTGAAGTTGCGCGCGCCGAAGGACGTTCTGCTCGCGCGCAAGCAAGAGTTGTCGCCGGACGAAATCGGGCGTCAGGTGGAGCGAATGGATTCACTCGACGTCGCGCCCGCGCGAGTTGTGACCGCAGACGCCACGCTTGCAGCGGATCAAGTGGCGCGTAACGTCATGGTTGAAATCGTCCAGACTCAGCGACGTGGCTGACAATCAACGCGTCCAAGCACTCATCGTGTCCACGCCCCAAACAGATTCATGGCAGGAAATGTTCGCGCCAACGGGCGAAGGAAACTCTGTGTCGTTCCACGCCGTCTCTCGCGGCGGCAAACCATTTCTCTTTCTGCCAACGGACAACCGTGCTGCGGCCAGCGCGCTTGAAATCTATCCGGCACAGACAGTGAAAGCTCGGATGGCGAAGGCAGCGCTCGGAATGATGCTGAGTGTGGGGTTGCGTCTTGGCTTGCGGAAAACTTCGCTCACGATTTCTGACACTGATCCGTTTGCAGCATTTCTTCGCGCTGCCGCACGTGTCGAACCGGGAGAGCCATTCAGCTTCGCCGTGTTGACTGGTAACCCTAGCGCGCCGGGTCGCAGGCATGTTTTCCTGTTGTTCAACTCCGCCGCACAACCAGTGGCCGTGGTCAAAGCGGGGACGACGAATCGGGCGCGTGAACTGATTGCCCACGAGATAAGCCTTCTCTCTACATTCGCCAGCGCGCAAACCGGGTTGCCAAAATTGAGCGGTGCATGTGAGTTGGACAACCTGTCTGCCTTCGCGATGGATTTCATCGAGGGCACATCGCCCGATGATGATGCGAGCGGTGAGTTGGAAAAAATCTTTTCCAGTTGGGTGGATTCAGCAAAGCAGATCGAACTCGGCGAGACTGCGGCGTGGCAGCGATTGGTTCAGTCGCCCGGTGCGGCGGCGATGCCAGAGGCGGTGCGTGGTTTGGAAACGTTGCGCGTGTTCCCGGTGTTGATGCACGGAGATTTTGCGCCGTGGAACGTGAAGGTTTCAGGTGGCCGATGGACGGTGCTGGATTGGGAGCGTGGCGAGCGTGTTGGGATTCCAGCGTGGGATTGGTTTCATTTCGTCGTGCAGCCCGCAGTGCTCGTCCGGCATGAGGCGACGGAGACAACGATGTCGCGCCTGGAAAAACTTTTTACGACAGCACAGTTCCAGCGATACGCAGAGCGATGCGGCATTGTCGGCGCGGAATGGAAACTGGCGTTCGCCTACGTTGATTATTGCATCAATGTCACGAGACAGACCGAGGGGTTGAGGTTGTTGGAGGCATTGCGCGCGGCGTTGTCTGAACGATTGACGCTGTTGCCGCGTTGACCCTGCGCATCCACTTCCCTAGCCTTCGCTTCATGCCGCTCAGTTGGAATGAAATCCGCCACAACGCCAAGTGTTACCGCCCCGAACCCTTCCCCAGTGAACGCCAGCGCGTGGAATTCCTCTTCGCGCTCTACGAAAAACTCACCGCCCCGCTCGTGGCCGCCGCCAAACCGAAACGCAAAGTCAGGACGCCCGGTTTGCCCGGCCAGAACCCTTTGCCCGGCACATGAAGTGGTCTGAACCAGATGTTCGTATCCTCGTGGATGGGGAGGCGTTTTATGCCTTCGTCCGCTCGCTCAAGGAGAAATTCAAACCCTCGGAATTGGGTGAGGTGGTGATGTCCGTGCAGGAAGGTCAATTGGTTGTGACGAGCAAAGGGGGTGACTTACGCTTGGATTGTGGCGACGCGCCAGCCATCAAGGCGCGCATCTATGCTGGCAATTTTCTGGCTCTGTCGAAACTTGCCAAACAACCGCAGTCAGATGGGCGCGTGAAGATCGTGTTTCGTCCCGCACTGGACGAAGTGGGTTTTCCTTACGACGGCGCACGAGCGAAGTTTGAGTAGGAGAAAGTTTGGGTGCTAAGAAAATTCTCGTCGGCACCCGCGACAGCGTTATGGAGGGCAAAATGGGCACTAAG
>JANPGI010000279.1:0-18474 GCA_031423875.1 Verrucomicrobiota bacterium
GGCAGGATGAAATCCACATCGCCGGTTTCGATGGAAGTTTCCGGCATGGAGAAATTTTCCGACGTGGGCCGGTCTTGCGCGATGACCATGCCGCCCTTGTCCTTGATGATCTGCACTCCGAATGAGCCGTCACCGTCGCCACCTGTGAGGACGACGGCGATGGCATTCTTTTGGAAAACAGTTGCCACCGAAGCAAACAACGGCTCGGCAGAGGGCCGGGCATGATGAACTTTTTCCGCAGCGGAAGAGGAAAGATTCAGGCGGCCATCCCTGGCAACAAACAGATGTTGGTTGGGCGGGGCGACAAAAACACACGAAGGGCAAAGGATGTCGCCCGTATGCGCCTGCTTGACCACCAAATGCGTGCGGCGATTTAGCAACTCGACCAGAATACTTTTATGGTCGGGTGCGAGGTGCATCACAATGGCAATGGCCGCCGGCAAGTCTGCCGGCAAGGCACTAAGAATGGCAGATAAAGCCTTCAAGCCGCCTTCCGAAGCCGCCATGGCGATGACCGGAAACGAACTCTCCGCCAGCGATGCGATGCGGGGCTGGCGCATGGCGGGAGCAGTTTTTTTCTGGAGGTGCTTCGATGTGGATTTTGGCTTCATGGTCACGCGCTTACCATAGAATGACGGCGGGCGAGTTTTCGGGCGAACCACTGCACGGATTTAGCCGACTCTAGCACCAGTCGTTGCGTACTAGCGATGTCATTCTTGAAACCATTGCAGCCGCGACAAACTCCCGGCTTCAGATGTTTTCGCCCCGCTGCCACATTTCGTTGTGACAACTCAATCAATGTTTGTTTCATGCGGTTATGCCGCTGCCTAGCATCAGGCCATTCCGCCAAAATGCCTATGGGGTGAACACCCCATAGGCACCGGCAAAAACGGTTGGAAGTCTGCTGTCGCAAACGCCGCCCGCGAACAGCCTATTGCTTGGCCGCGTCCACCTTGGCTTTTTCAAATTCAGCCTTGGCGTCAGCTTTCACTTTATCCGCATCCAACTGGGCCTGGGCCGCGAGTTTGTTTTGTTCGATCTTCGCTTTTTCCACCACGGCATCCTCCTCCGCCTGTTTCTTGGCGGCGACCGCAGCGGCATCCACCGCTTTCTTTTCATGGTCAATGGCTGCTTTGGTGGCGGTGGCATTGTCGTCAATGGCCGCCTTCTGTTTGTCGCAACCGACGAGGACGAAGGCTGCGAGGACTACGGGTATCAGTATTTTCATAATTTTCAGTCTGGTTTGTTGTTGGGTTTCATCAACTGCCAACGTTTTTGATCCGGGCCAGCGGAAGCTAGGCGAATGTCGCTGTAAGTTTCCGCTCGGCCTCATTCCGGCTCACGCTGGCGGTTTGCGTTATTGCGTGGTTTTGGTGTCGGTGGTGGTTGTGGTGACCGGGCTGCGGACCGTGGTTTCTTCTGACGTGGTGGTCCGGGTATGGGTGGCTTTGTCGGTGCTGCAGGCAGTCAGTGACAAGAGGGCGACGCCAGCGAGACAAGAGATGATGAGTTTTTTCATAATTGAGTTCGTTAGTTGGATTGTTGTTTTACCATTGCTTTACCAGAAGAAATTACGGCATCGGCAGGGCGGAGACTATGGGGTGTAACCCGACCAACGGGTTTGACCCCATAGCCCATGACGATTCCGTGCTGCACGATGCGGGCGATGATAATTTCAAAATCACAACCCCCGAACACGGAGCAGACGCTGGCGGCCTTGGCTTTCATTTATCCACAAGCTTTTGCCATGGTCATCGCCTCAGACTTCCGAGCCGGTCGGTCATTGAAATGTTTCGAGATTGCCAGCTTGAATTCTTCCCCCACGTTGCCGCGATCAATACCTCCAGTGACCCAGACCCATTTGCACAGCACACTGTCCAACCCGCCTATTTAGTCGGACCGTCCAATTTCCTGCCGGTTGTCGGCCGCCGCTCATTCCGGTCGTCATCCCGGCTGTCCGACTCCAGATGGAACTTGTGGAGGAAACGGTGAAAGACCGGCGACAGCAACAGGGCAACTGCGGTGATGAATACGACTCCACTGAAGAGCGCATAGAACGAGGCGAATAATTTTCCGGCAACGGTGTGGAGTTCGTTCACCGGCCCCATTCCGGTCAGGATCATCGCTGCGTTCAAGAGGGAGTCCACCCACGAAAGCCCTGCGCAAAAGCGGTAGCCGAAAATTCCCAGCGCGAGTGAAGCCCCGATGATGGCGAGTGCAAGTGCCAAGCTGCGGAGCATCCGAAAGGCGAAAACTTTTCTGGGCAGGAGCGGTTTGGCTCGATGTTCAAACATTTTGATGATTCCTTGCAGAGCCTGTCAGTCAACTCTGGCAGAACGCTACGACCAGCGTCGCCACCGACACAAGAACCATAGTTTGGATTCGCGGTGCTGCGAATTATCCGTCCAGCGCATTGCAGTGATTCAAACGTCTTTCGCAGTCGGGTTACACCCCATAGTCCCGGCTTTATCCAGTGCGTAACGTCACTCCAGATGAAAACCATGTTCACAGCAGAAGCGATTTCCAAGGGCGGACGTTCGGGAACCATTCAATCACCGGACCATCTGCTGGATGTCACGTTGGGGAATCCGTTGGAGAAAGGCATCGAGGAACGTGGCCCGAGCCCGGAGCTGTTGTTTGCGGGTGCGTATTCCGCCTGCTACCACGGGGCTTTGAGCAACGCGGCAAAAAAACTTGGCATAGTGGTCATAAATTCCAAAGTGCGAACGCTGGTGAGTCTGGTCGAGTATGACCAGGGCATGTTCCGTTTATCGGTGGAGTTACATGCGTTACTCCCAGGAACTGATCCTTCGCAGGCGGAACGCATCATGGCCGAAGCCCACACCACCTGTCCGTATTCCAAAGCCCTGCGTGGCGACGCTGCCGTAAAACTGGTGGTGGATTGACCGACATGATCCATCTCGTCGCTTTCGGAGACAAAATTTTTCTTCACGTCGATGGGCGGCGAATAGACAGACAACCCACTGGAAGATTTATGAAGACTAAAAAAACGCAAACACTCCTGTCAGTGACGGTCGCGAGCATGATCGCCGTATTGAATATTACGGGACAAACCCCTCCGCCAGGGTCGTCTCCCGTTCTGGATCAAGCAGCCCCACCCGTAAAACCGATTCCACCGGTAGCGCCCGCGGAACCAGTAAAACCTATCTTTCCGCCGGGAGGACCTTCGATTCCACCGGGAGAACGTATTCCGCCGGGACCACCCATGGTTCCGCCCGGTCAACCTTTGCCACCGCGGCAACCCATTAACCCGCCTCAGCGACCCGTTACACCCGATCAACCGGTTCGTCCCGGAGTGGTGACGCCGGGCTTCACGAATCGTGGGTCAGGATTTACGAACCGCTCTTCCGGATACACCAACTATTATAAAGGGTCCAAGGGGCCTACACCTGCGTTCACGAACCGTGTGCCAATTTATACGAACCGCCCGCTCACGTTCACCAATTAATCATCCATCATCCGCCACCCACTTTTTCAACCCCCAAATCAACCGCGATGAAAGACCCCGTCTATAAACTCATTGAACTCACCGGCACTTCCACCACTTCCATCGAGGATGCCGTGGACAAGGCCATCAATCGGGCACACAAAACCATCAAAAACCTCTGTTGGTTTCAGGTGATCGAAACGCGCGGCAACATCACCAAAGGAAAAGTGCATCACTGGCAGGTGACCATCAAAGTCGGCTTCACCGTGGAAGGCTGAACGCCATCGAACAAGAAAGCCACAGATCAACTTTAAGAACACTATGAGCAAAGAACCCAAGACTGCCGATTTGAACATCACGCGCGTACAAATGATCGAGTTGTTGAACGAGGATCTGGCAGGAGAATATCAGGCGATCATCGCCTACACGGTGTACAGCCAGATGCTGAAAGGCGCGGCCTACACAGACATTGCGCGTGAATTGGAAGTTCATGCAGGCGAAGAATTGCAACATGCCATCAAGATCGCCAAACAGATTGATTATCTAGGGGGCGTGCCATGCGTGACACCCAAGCTGGTTAAAACTTCAACTGACCCGGTCACAATGCTGCGCGCCGATCTGGAAAACGAACGGGAAACAGTGGGGCGCTACCGCGAACGCATCCGGCAGGCCGAGGCGATGGGAGAATTTGCGTTAAGCGCGACCTTGCGTGCGATCATCGTGCAGGAGCAGGAGCATGAAATTGATCTGGCGGCGGCGTTGGGCATTGATGTGCCGCTCCCGAAAAAATCCGTCGCCTCAAACGGTCGTCACCAAGTAAAGGGCAACCATGTCTCAAGGCGATAAATCCAGTTACACGGACAAGCAGAAACGCCAAGCGGCCCACATCTAAGCCAGTTACGAGAAAAAGGGCCTCAGCACCAAGACCGCAGAAGCTAGGGCTTGGGCCACCGTCAACAAACTCGATGGTGGCGGCAAAAAGAGCGGGGTTGGCCGGAAGAAAAACCAAACGTCATTATGCCAGCCTTGACCACCAAAGAAATCAACCTGCACTTGAAAGCCGTTCCAGATTGGTCGAAACACGGTCATACAATCTTTCGGACATTTGAGTTCGCAGGGTTCTTGCACAGCATCGCTTTCGTCAATCGCATCGCCAAGCTGGCGCGAAAGTTTGATCACCATCCGGACATTGATATCCGGTTCAACAAAGTGACGTTGACTCTCACCACGCATGATGAAGGCGGACTCACCGGAAAAGATTTCGCCTTGGCCCGGGGGTGCGATGGGGTGCTCGCCAAGTTTTTAGATGCGGCGATCAACTCGGACAGTGATCCAAAACAATAAAGTTCTGAGTGCGGTAAAAAACTAGAATCCATTATGAACATCAAGAAAGCAAAAACCGACTATCCAATCCTAGAAGTCCTCGCCGAGCGGTGGAGCCCTTATGGCTTCGAAGACCGTTCGGTGTCAGACGCCGACCTTCGTTCGTTGTTTGAAGCGGCTCGTTGGTCGGCGTCTTCCTACAATGAACAGCCGTGGAATTATCTGGTCGCGACCAAAGAAAACGCGCCAGAGTTTGAACGAGTTCTCTCCTGTCTTGCGGAGGCAAATCAAGCATGGGCCAAAACTGCGCCAGTGCTCGTTCTGGCCGTCGTCAGCTTGCAATTTGCAAAGAACAAACAGGACAATCGTGCTGCTGTTCACGATCTGGGATTGGCCGCTGGAAATCTTGTTGTGGAAGCAACAGCACGAGGCCTCTCTGTCCATCACATGATCGGCATTCTCCCGGATAAGGCGCGGGAGATTTTCAAGATACCGGAACATTTCGAGGCGTGGACCGCCATCGCCATCGGATATAAGGCCGCTCCGACCAAGCTACCGGATGCGCTGAAGGAGCGTGACCTCGCGCCGCGCCAGCGAAAGCGACTGAGCAAGTTCGTGTTCACTGGTCAATGGGGACAACCGTCACCTCTCGTGTTAAATAGTGATGTCGCGGGAACAACTTCGCCTCCACATTGATGGCGAATGAAAGCAAACAAACCAGCACAACAAACAGGAATAAACTGCACATGAAAACCACGCTCATCCAACCCTACCTGTTCTTCGGCGGTCGCTGCGAAGAAGCACTCGAATTCTACCGCACTGCCATCGGCGCACAGTTGGAAATGCTCATGCTCTACAAGGACAGCCCGGAACCGATGCCGCCCGGCACATTCCCGCCGGGTTTTGAAAATAAGGTGATGCACGCCACGATCCACATCGGCGGAACCACGCTCATGGCATCAGACGGATGCGGAGAAGGCTCGTGCTTCAGTGGTTTCTCGCTCTCGCTCTCCGTGCCGACGGATGCCGAGGCCGACCGCGCCTTCGCCGCACTTTCTGACGGTGGCGAAGTGAAGATGCCTCTGGCTAAAACATTTTGGTCGCCGCGCTTCGGAATGCTCACTGATCGCTTCGGTCTTGGCTGGATGATCAGTGTCGTGGCATGACCGCCTGTTCCAATGCCATTGACGTCTTTTGGGCCTGATTTTTATCCTCAGTGGCTTCCTAAAAATTGGTACTGGTCAGGCACGGCCAGTCACATGTCCTCGCACGGCATGATCGCCATTCTATTTTTCCTGACGATGGCCATCTTTTGAGGTCGGAGGAGGGCTGTCGGTCTTGCTCGGATACAAAGCGCGCTGGGGAGCATCAGCACTGATCTGCTTTTTGATTCCCGTCACGATCATCTTCCACAACTTTTGGATCTACAAGCGCAGAACATCGAATGCAGATGATCAACTTCCTGAAGAATCTTGCGATCATGGGAGGACTGCTGGTGGTGATGCTTCGAAGCGCTGGCAAGCCAAACATTGGCTGGCAAGCAAAAGCCAACTGACAGAACACCGCCGCCATTTCAAAGCAGGGTTACACCCCATGGGAAAATTCTTCCCGGTCACCTAGAGTCCAGAAACCCGCCAGTTGCGGGAACACTTTTACCGCCACGTTGACGGTGAATGAGAGCAAACAACAACCAAAAAGAAACAAACAAAGTTATGACCACACTTGAAATCAAAGGCGACTGGAACATCACCAAGGGCAAGTTGAAACAGAAGTGGGCTTCGCTCACGGATGATGATCTTCAATACGCAGAAGGCCAGCAGGACGAATTGATCGGCCGCATCCAAAAGCGCACAGGCGAAACCCGCGAGGCGATTGAAAAGATCGTGAAGAACTCCTGCGACGACTCCTGCGGCTGCGAATAAGCCGCACGCCGCGCGAGCTGGTCGGAACGTGAACCAAAAGCCACAGCTCGCGCGGGAAATCGGGCACGTTCATCCAGCCGCCCTTGAACGGGCGGCTGGTGAACTTTTCGGGGAAGGCGTCGCTTCAGTCCAGTTAGTGTTACACCCCATAGCGTAGAGCTGGCCCAGCGTGCAAGGTGTCTGGTGACAAGAAACATCAAACACCACAAACAAAAGGAAACATCATGGCAAAGAAAAGCAGAGGCGGCAGAATGACGGCGGCAAAAACCCGGGCGGCAAAAACGACGGGTGGCAAAGGGCCGGTGAAAGATCGCCCCGCCGGGCGAAAAATCATGAGCACCTGATCGCTCGTTACCGAGAGATCAGTTCAACAAGGCCGTCTCACGACGGTCTTTTTTGTGCCCACATCGTAGCAGCGGAGCACGATAAGTTTTTTTGGTGAGTCCACTCGTGACCCTCGGTCGGTCTACACCCCCCATGGTGAACGGCAGATGCAACACGGCACGACTCCGATTTGGGCGCAGGCGTCGGGCTGACCTACTTCATGACCCGCAACCTCGGCATCGGTGCGTTAGGCACTCGAATCTGCCACCAGATTAAATCCGCAGCATCGGTTCATACGGTGATTTCCCCGGCGGGAAACACCCCATACCGTCCGTCTGCCCCGTGTGTTTCACTGGTTTCTGTTCCGATTACACAACGTGCGACGAACACAGAAACCAACAAAGAAAAACAAACACATGATCCATACACACATCAAAAAAATCCTCCCCGCAACCCTGCTCCTCGCGAGCCTGGCGGCGGCTCAGGCCAATCCGCTCCAATTCAAACTCTCGCCCCTCGGCAGCAGTCCGGCCCTCGGACTCAGCCCGTCGAACGAAGTTCCCGCCGTGACCAACAGCATCGGTTCTGGTGGGGAAATCCTCACCGGTCTCAGCTTTGACACGAATACGCTGCGGCTGAGTTTCGCCCTGGGTTACGGCTCGGCGTTCGGTTTCACCAACCTCACCGGGGCCGCGACGGCCGCGCACATTCACGGACCCGCCCGGGCCACGAATACGGCAGCCGTATTGTTCGACCTCGCGGCCATGCACCTGCGCGCCACCGATCCCGCCCAAGGCGGACTGATCTATGGCTCGGTCCTCTACCCTCTGGCGGGAGTCTCTAACCTCCTCGCCGGTTTGAACTACATCAACATCCACACGACCAATAATCCGGGTGGCGAGATCCGCGGCCAGTTGATCCTCGTGGCCAATACCGCGCCGACCCTCGAATGCCCGGCGTCCGTCGTCCAGGAATGCACCTCCACCAATGGGGCGCTCGTTGCGCTCGTCGCCATGGTCAATGACGTGGACGGCAATCCACTCAGGGTCGTCTGGACAGTCAATGGCGTGGCCATGCAGACCAACTCGCTCCCCGGAGTCCTGCCAGCAATCCCGCAGGCGGTTCAATTCAACGCCAACTTTGAAGTCGGCGTTTACCAGATCGGTCTCTCAGTCTCGGATGGCATTGCGCCCGCCGTGACTTGCTCGAGCACTGTTACGGTGCAAGACACGACCCCGCCCGTGATCACCTTGATCACCGCCAGCCCTGACGTTCTCTTCCCGCCTAATCACAAGTTGGTTGAGGTTGGAGTTACAGTCGTGGCCTATGACGTTTGCGGCTCGGTGACGTCCCGGATCGTTTCTGTGACCAGCAACGAACCCGAGAACGGACTGGGCGAGGGCGACAGTGCGCCCGACTGGCTTATCACCGGCGACCTCGGCGTGATCCTCGTGGCGGAACGCTCCGGCCGCGGCAACGGACGGACCTATACGATCAATGTTGAAGTCACGGATGAGCACGAGAACACGGCGACTGGCAACGTTACCGTCCTCGTTCCCCATGACAACGGCAATGGCAAAGGTAAAGGCAAGTCCCGTTAATCCGGGAAAATTCTAAATTCTCCAACGCACAGGGATCCGGTTCGCCGGATCCCTGCTTATTTTACGACGGGAAGTTTCTTCACTCTTCCGTCTGCGCTCCTGAAGACAGCTTTCGCAAATAGTCGGTAGGGTTACACCCCATGGTCTGGTGACAGCCCGTGTTCTAAATTACCTGCAACGGTTGACCAAAAACAAAACCTGAACATCATGACTCGTAAAATCATTCTACTCACATCCCTCGCCGTCGCTGCGTTTTCGGTGGGCTGTAATAAGCCGGATTCCACGTCTCAACAGCTCGACAAGGCTCAGGTCAAGACCGCAGAAATGGCGCAGGATATGAAGGATTACACCTACGCACAAAGAGCCGAATTCACGGAAAAAATGCAGGGTCAGTTGACCGAGATCAATCATGACCTGGATCAGCTCTCTGCGAAGATCGAAAAGTCTAGCGACGCGGTGAAAGCCGAAGCCAAGCCCAAGCTCCAGGCGTTGCGCGATCAGGCGGCCGAGTTGAGTACCCATCTCGAAGTCGCCAAGAGTGCCACCGAATCCACCTGGGACAGCGTAAAGGTCGGCTCCAAGAAGGCCTACGGCGAATTGAAGGATGGATTTATCAAAGCTCGCCAGTGGGTGAGCGAGAAAATCGCGCCGTGAAATGAGAAGGAATATATTATGAACAAAACAAGATGTGTGGCGGTTGGAATCGGATTGGTGATGGGTGCGGTGGTCCTGAGCACGCTGACGGGTTGCGTCCACGAGCCGCATCATCGGACGGTTTATGCGCCCCCGCCGCCGCATTACGAGGAACCCCACGTCTTGGTGCAGGATGACTACGTGTATTACCCCGGTTACCAGATTTATTTCAGCAGCAGCCGCAACCGATACATTTACCTGGAAGGTCGCTCGTGGGTTTCGCGGCCCGCGCCGCCGCGAGTTTCCGTTGACGTGCTGTTCGCCTCGCCATCGGTGCGGCTTGATTTTCATGACGCTCCGGAAATTCATCACTCACGAGTGGTGCGGCAGTACCCGAAACATTGGAAACCACCGGGCGAAGATCGCGGCCACGGGAAGGAGAAACGGAACAATGGAAAAGGAAACGACCGGGGAAATCGCCGCTAACTGATCATCACCCATCCGATCTGACAAACATCCACGAATAATCAATCCGTCATGAACACATCTAAAATTTCTTCATACAAAGAAACCGCCATCGCCGTGCGTCACGTATCCAAACTTTACGTGGCGGCGGTGTTGGTTGGACTGTTCTGCCCAAGTTGGGCCACGGTGGTGCAGGCGCAACCGTCCGACAACGACCAACCCGGAGCCCAAGTGCTCACGCGCGGACCGGTGCATGAAGCGTTCGCCGGCGTGGTCACATTCAATCCTGAACCCGGAATCGTCATCAGCAAAGCGCCGCCCGAGGTCATCGAGGAAATGCCGCCAGAAGAACGACCGGAAGGCGATAACGTCACTTGGATTCCCGGCTACTGGGGTTGGGATGATGAGCGGAGCGATTTCCTTTGGGTCAGCGGCACTTGGCGCGCGTTGCCGCCGGGTCGCGAATGGATGGCGGGTTATTGGGGACAAACTCCGCGCGGTCACCAATGGATTTCCGGCTACTGGGCGGACGCCTCAGTGCGCGAGACCCTGTATCTGCCGCCGCCGCCCCTGACCGTGGAAGTCGGCCCCAATATCGCCGCGCCTTCATTTGACTACGGTTGGTCTCCGGGTTGTTGGATTTGGTATCAGGGACGTTATGCGTGGCGTCCAGGGTATTGGGCGCAGGGCCGGGCGGATTGGGATTGGATGCCGGCCCATTATGTTTGGACCCCGCGCGGCTACATCTTCGTGGGCGGTTACTGGGATTATCCGGTGCAACGGCGCGGCATTATCTTTGCCCCGGTCTATTTTGAATCCAGTTATTATGCGCGGCGTGGTTATGTGTACTCGCCGTCCATCGTGATCAGCTTGGGCGTGTTCACCGACCACCTCTTCCTGCGACCGATCTACAGCCATTATTACTTCGGGGATTATTATGCGCCGAGTTATTATCAAGGCGGGTTCTATGCCTCGTTCTCCTTCCAATCCGGTCACCATGGCTACGACCCGTTTTATTCCCGGCAACGCTGGACGCATCGCCAGGATCGGGATTGGGAACACCGCACGGAAACGTCTTATCAGTATCGGCGGGATCACGAAGCCTCGCGCCCCCCGCGCACCTATGCCGCCCAAAGCAGCATCAGCGTTTCCATCTCGGCGACCGAACGGAGCCAGATGGTGGTGGCCGCGCCCATTCAGCAGGTCGCCAAAAGAACCGATGGCGGCATGCGCTTCCAGTCGGTGGCCAAGGAAGAACGGCAGCAGCTCTCTGGTCGCGGCCAGGAATTACAAAAATCCCGTGAGCAACGGCGCACGCTCGAGGCCAAAGCCGAAGCTCCGACTGCGCGCGCCGCAGGCGAGACGTTCCAACCGGCCAAAGTGGAAATCCCCAGATCGCCGATTGTTGGCAAGCGGGTGAATCAATTGGGCCGCGACGAGGCGCCGCCGCAGGCCCAGCAGTCACCCAAACCCGATCTTAAGCGTCAGCCAAAATCCGAGCCAGCCGCCCGGCCACAGAACAACGAACGAAACAGACCTCAAGCCGAACCGCGTCAGTCAGAGCCGCAGCGAAAGGCTGCCCCCGGACGAGAGGAAGTGACGCCGCGCGAAAAGCCGGTTCAACCGCAAGCCCAGCCAAAATCGGAACGTCGCACGGAGCCATCGGAAAAACCGGCTCAGAGAGAAGTGCCTCAGCGCGACCGAAAGTTAGAACAACAGAAGCCATCGGAATCCGAACGGCGCGCCAACGATGCGGCTGCGACTCTCCCGGAAGTTCAACGCAAAGCGCAGGAAGAATCGCAACGCAATGCCCGGGGGTTGGAACAGAAAGCGCAGCGGGAATCCGAAAAACAGACGAGAGACACGGCCGTGAAAGCGCGTGAGGAATCCCAGCGGAATGCCCAGGGATTGGAAAAAAAGGCTCAACAGGAATCTGAACGCCGCGATAAAGATACGGCAGTACGAACTGCAGAAGAATCGCAGCGAAACGCCCGGGGACTGGAACAGAAAGCCCAGCAAGAATCCGAGCAACGGACAAGAGACACGGCCGTGAAAGCGCGTGAGGAATCCCAACGGAACGCGGATAGATCGGTCAATCCTGCCAAACAAGGGCCTGCCCCGACTGAAAAAGGTGCGGAGCGGCTTTTGAGGGACAACCGACAGAAGAAAGATAGGGAAAAGAAGTAGTCACTCTAGCCCGGCGTGCCACGACAGCACCTCTGCCATATCCAACTGGAAAATGTCTGCCGTGCTTTCTATAAAAGTCGGATCGAATTCAGCCTGTTTCCAACCCGCCTCCATTTCTGACCTGTCGTGAGTTTGACGAAGCCACCAGCGGGCACACCTTGGTTTGACGGCGCCTGAAAATTAAACCAAGCAACGTGACGTCCTCAGGGAATCATCAAGGTTTTTCGCAAGGCGACGCACTGCGCGTCTCAGACCCGCGCTCCGCCGGCACAGCCAGTTCCAGACAGGTTGCGATTCGGGGATTAAATCAGTGCTTCATTAGGTTCGCCACAGCTCACCCAGCCTTCTGCACCACGCTGTCCCGCAGCGCCCATTCAGGATTGGCATCCGGGAAATCCATGTTGATGTGCGGGCTGGAGTGGGTGCGTCCTACCCAATTGCATTTGCGTTCGCATGGTCGGGTTACACCCCATAGTGCGTGGCTGATGCGGGGCATAGGATGGCGTGTATGAAAAAACCAATGAAAAACCAAATACTAATCGGAAGCACCCTCCTGATGCTGGCTTCAATGCCGGTCTTCGGAGCGGACACAATGGAAATGAGCCATAGAACTCATGACGATGGCGTAGGATTCTACCGAGCGCACGAACTCTCGATGGATCTGTTCGGCACCGGGTCCGTCGGCAGATACACACTGGATCATCTGTCCAGCAACAGAGTTCGAAATGACTCCGAGTTGGGTGCTGGCGTGGGGTTGACTTACTTCATGACCCGCAACCTCGGCATTGGCGTCGAAGCTTACGCTGAAGATGCCGACGGAGTGTTCATAGACAGCGCCTCGGCAAATCTGACCCTGCGTTTCCCGCTGGGTGAGAGTGCTTTTGCGCCGTATGTATTCGGTGGTGGCGGAAACCAGTTTGACTTGAACGATGTGTGGTTCGGTCAGGCAGGTGGTGGTTTTGAATTCCGCTTCACGCACAATGTAGGTGTGTTCGCGGATGCCCGCATCGTTTGGCCGAACGAGACGCAATATTATGGCGTTGCCCGTGTCGGCATGCGGTTCACCTTCTAAGTCACATCTCCATCAGAGCGCCGGCGGAAAAGGCCGCCGGCGCTTTCACCCCTGCAACATTATGAGCCGTAAACTTTCACTGCTGACATTTCTTGTCGTCACGATGTTCATAATGAGCTGCAGCAAGCAGACAGTGATCTCCAGACAGGCGGACAACCTTAAAGGCGAAACTAAAAACTCCGCCAAAGACATGAAAGTCTCCATGTTCGCTCAGAATGTGGAGGATAAATCAAAGAAGCAGGAGCGGCTTGCTGAGGTTAACAATGCCAAGAGCCATTCAGTGTCCTCCTGGCTGACCGATTTGACATCAACCTTGGAGGAGATCAACGGCGTCAACATATCGGCAATCCAGACTCCGTCCGCCAGCTTTCAAAACGTGACATTAGCATGGAACGCCTCATCCTCGCCGGGCATCACGCATTATCTGATTCATTTTGGAACCAACGGATCGGACTACACCTTCGTGACAAATGTCGGACTGGTGTTGACTCAAATGATGGTTTTGCCACATCGGGCGCAGTGGTTCTTTGCTGCGACGGCTGTGGATACGAACGGAGTAGAATCACCGTTGAGCAATCAGGCGCAGTCGGATGCTAAATCCGCAGGGCCAGTTTTGGGACGTGAATCCTGGGTGAGTGACAAAATCACTCCGTGAGCAGAAAGGAATTTTTATGAAAACGGCAAAATGGGTCATGTTGATAATCGGAGGCGGTGCGGTGCTTTTTGTGGTGCTTTTGGCAGGTTGCGTCCACGAGCCCCGTCGCCGTACGGATTATTCAGTGCCGCCGCCGGATTATGTGGAAGTCGGAGGCATGGTGCGGGATGACTATTACTATTACCCCGGTTACCAAGTCTATTACAGCAGCAGTCGTCACCAATACATCTACCAGGAAGGCAGCGCATGGGTGACGCGCCCTACTCCGCCAAATGTCTCGGTTGACGTGCTGTTCGCTTCGCCGTCGGTACGGCTCGATTTCCATGACGCTCCGTCAATGCATCACTCGAAGGTGATCCGGGATTACCCCAAACACTGGTCGCCACTCAGATCGGATCACGGCAACGGAAAAGACCGCAAAAACAAACCCAAATAATGGTCGGGCGTGATCTGGTGAATATGGATCCGACAATAAAAACCCCAGCGTTAGAGGCGAATGATGACTCGATGGGTGCAGCCGCACCTCGTCGCGCTGGCGAATTGTGCGACAAACCCATCACCGCTGAACCGCCGATCACCATCACAGCCTCGAAAGCGTCACCGACGCAAATCGTCTTGATGGTGTTGGGGACGATTGCCTTCCTCTATTTTGCGCGGCCTTTGCTTCTGCCGATCATCCTCGCGTGTGCCGCCGCAATGACATTGAAGCCGCTCATCCGTTGGGCGTCTTGCTGCCACATTCCCCCGGCACTCTCCGCCGCCATAGTGCTTTGCTTCCTGGTGTCAGCCATCGGAGTTGGTTTCTTTCAATTGGGCCGCCCAGCGTTGACGTGGATGAACGAAGCACCGCAACGCATGACCGATTTGAGGCAGCGGGTTCTGAAAGACTTCCCACGTCTTGCACGCTTCAGCAAGGCGGCGGCCGCCGTGAACGACTTGGGCGCGACGGAGGAGGAAATGAAAGCGGAACAAAAGAAGTCGCCGACAGTAGAGGTCAAAGACAGCCGTGGTACCAGTTCGATCCTTAACTGGACGGGAACTTTACTCGCGGGCGCGGGTGAAACGCTCGTGTTGCTTTATCTGCTGCTCGCATCTGGAGATTTGTTCCTGCAAAAGTTCGTCCATGTGATGCCCACCTTGCGCGACAAAAAGCGCGCGGTCGAAATCAGCCATGAGATTCAACAGAACATCTCCAATTATCTGTTCACCGTTTCGCTGATCAACCTTGGCATGGGCCTCGTTGTGGGTGGCGGTCTCTACTTTATGGGTGTGCCCAACGCCGCCATGTGGGGAATGTTCGTGGCGGTGCTGAATTTTGTTCCCTACTTTGGCCCCGTCGCCGGAGTCCTCGTGCTGGGCACGGTGGGGCTGCTTACTTTCGACACGCTGGGAAAGGGACTCCTGCCGCCTGCTTGGTATCTCGCGCTCCATTTGCTGGAAGCAAACCTCATTACGCCGATATTGCTGGGACGCCGTTTCACTCTCAACCCCGTGGTCATTTTTATTTCGTTGATCTTCTGGACGTGGCTTTGGGGTGTGCCTGGCGCTTTGTTGTCAGTGCCGATCCTGGTTTCGATCAAAGTCGTCTGCGATCGTGTCCCCGCCATGTCGCATGTCAGTGAACTTCTTTCCCGATGAGCCAGCAACCTACCATCACAGGATGCCAATGAATCATTCTGCCGGAAAAACAGTGAACCGGGTGGGCGTGTGTAGCCACTTCATTCTGCAAACACTGGCGCGTGTGGGCGGCTTCGCGCGTGCGCAGTGGGGTGACGTGCGACATGCGGCGGCGGTGATTGGAACGGTGCTTGTCACCGGTGTTCGACCGCGATACTGGGTGCGCGCAGTGCGGACAGCATTGGCGCAGCAGATCCTGACCATCAGCGTCGAACCGCTCTGGTTTGTCGGCGCGGTGGCGGCATTCGTCGGCATGTCGGTGGTGGTGCAACTCACTTTCTGGGCCGGGCAAACAGGTCAATCACAACTGCTCGGGCCGCTGCTGGTGGCTGTGGTGGCGCGTGAACTCGGGCCGGTGCTGATCAATCTCATTGTGATCGGCCGCAGCGGCAGCGCGATGACCACCGAACTGGGAGTCCTCAAAATCAACGGGCACGTCCGCACGCTGGAGGCGCAGGGAAGCGATGCGTTCCTGCATCTCGTGATGCCGCGCGTGTTGGGCATGGCCATGTCCACGTTTTGCCTGACAATTGTTTTTATCCTTGTCGCCTTTGCGAGCGGTTACTTGTTCGCGGCCTGGATGGGAAAAGGCAGTCGTGATCTGCTGTTATTTGCGGACACCATTTCCACCGCGGTTCAACCCAAGGATATTTTCAACATCCTCGCCAAAAGCATCGTGCCCGCTTTGTTTGCGAGCGCGTCCTGCTGCATCGGCGGGCTGGGTGTCCGCGATTCGGTGACGGAAATCCCGCAAGCCACGCAACGGGCGCTCACCCGCTCTGTGGTCGGACTTTTTGTCATCTCTGCCGTGGTGTCATTGCTGACTTATCTTTGACCATGAACGAAACGACCAACATTCCTGAACCTTCGCCCCATGCCAGCCCAGGCCAACGGCTGAAAGAACGCTTCCAATTCCGCCGCGTCAACGAAATCACCGGCACGTTCGTCCTCATCGTTGTCGCCGCGCTGATCGCCGTCGTCGTGTGGACGGGCCGCAGCCAGCGCTGGTTCAAGAGCAATGTCATGGTGCGGATCTCGTTGCCCGAGGCTGGCGCAGCGGGCATCCGGCAGGGATCGGAGGTTTACTTTCTGGGCACACTCGTAGGCACCGTTTCTGACATCGTTCTGGATGAGAAGGGCCGCATTGAAGCCGAGACGAACATCCGTCGTGATTTCTTCCGCTTCGTGCGGGCGGATTCATCTGCGGTCGTAAAAAGGAAATTCGGTGTGGCGGGCGATTCGTTTTTTGAGATCTCGCGCGGCGAGGGTCAGCCGTTGCCGGAGGAGAATGCTTCCATCGTCTGCACCGAACAGTTTCAAAGCGCGCTGGAGGCGGCTGTCGAGCAAGTCCGCCGCGAAGCGATGCTCGCGTTAAAAAAAGTCAACGGCGGCCTGGACACGTGGACCACGCTCGGATCGAACCTCATCACCACCCGCGCCCGGTTGGACCAATTGGTCGGGCGTATGGACGACTTGGTCACCGACGTTCAGGCGGGGAAAGGCACCGTCGGCAGGTTGATGACCGATACCGCTCTGGCGGACGAGGCGCAACATCTCCTGGTGCAGGCGAGCGAGGCGATGAGTGAATTGCAGGGCGTGGTGACGAACCTGCATGACACGGTGGAGAATGTCCGTGATGGCACAACGCGCCTGCCAGAAATCACCGATTCCGTGGCTGATGGAACAAAAGCCCTGACCGGCCTTTTCCTCCAATCACAGGCCTCGATGCGCGAGATGGAGCGGTTGATTGAAGCCATGCAACGGCACTGGCTCCTGCGCAAATACGTGAACAAGACAAACCCGCCGCCCACTGATCCATCTCCCCAACCCGCCGGGCCGGAAAGAAAGCCGATTAAAGTACTCCGTTCGCCGGCGGATTCAACGCGATGAGCCTGCACGAATGACGAAGAAATGTATGGAGATCGTCCATGAATGCCTCAGGCTGTTAATAGCATAATAAAACGCATGAATCTCATCGCCAGATGCCGCCAGTTCGTAAGCCGCCTGAAGTTGGGACGCGCGCAAAAATTTGTGGTCGCTGTGGTGGGTGGCAGCGTGGTGCTGGTGGGTATCGCCATGCTCGTGTTGCCCGGCCCGGCGATTCTGGTCATTCCACTGGGCCTGGCGATTCTTGCGACGGAGTTTTTTTGGGCGAGGCGCTGGTTGAAACAAGCGCAAGCGCTGCTTCCGAATGGCAACAAGAAGTCTGCCATCATGTTGATTCCGCATCGCTACTATCTGCTCATCCTCGGAGTGCTTTTCGGCATCTGGTGGGTGGTGATGGCGATCCACCCATTGGACCGCAAAGCCTGGCTGTTGGAGAATGCGCTCGTCCTCGCGGGGGTTGCGTTATTGGCGATGTTCCATCGCCGGTTGTTGTTCTCACGCGTGTCCTACACGTTGATCTTCATTTTCATGTGCCTGCATCAGGTGGGGGCGCATTACACTTACTCGGAGGTGCCCTACGATGTGTGGTTCCAGCACCTCACTGGACGGACTTTCAACAGCCTCATCGGGTGGGAACGCAACCAATTCGATCGCGTCGTGCATTTTGCTTACGGCCTGTTGCTCGCCTATCCGATCCGTGAAATTTTCCTGCGAGTGGTCAACGTGCGCGGATTCTGGGGTTATTTCCTGCCACTGGACCTGACGATGTCCACCTCCATGCTGTATGAGTTGATCGAATGGACCACCTGCGTGGTGTTCGGCGGCGAACTTGGGCAGGCGTATCTCGGCACGCAGGGAGACGAGTGGGACGCGCACAAAGACATGGCGTTGGCGAGCCTCGGCGCCGTTATCGCGATGACCATCACTGCGGCCTTGAACTGGCGTTTCCAGCGCGACTTCGCGCAGGAGTGGGTCGAGAGCCTGCGGGTGAAACACAAAGCACCGCTTGGTGAGGATGAGATGGCGCGTATGTCGCGAAAGAAGAAATCTACGTAGCGGCCAAACTTCCCTGCGCGCAATGCAGGCCGAAGCCGCCTTCCCGTCCCGACTGCGTTCCTTTAAAACCCCGCCCTGTCGGCTAGGGAGACGCTGAATAAAGCGAAGGTTTCAAATTTCAAAGATTGCTGAGTGGTTATGATCGTTAAGCGGCCTGGAAAATACTTCTGGCGGCTTAGGTGGGCGGGACAGTTCTGGTTTGGCGGTGGTGTTGAGCCGCCTTT
>JANPGI010000280.1:0-1729 GCA_031423875.1 Verrucomicrobiota bacterium
TGACAGTTCACGGAAAGTTTGTGCTGACGTGCTGAGTTCCTTTGCCATATCAGCAAGGTGTTGCTCCACGGGCTGACCTCCGATCTTGGAAGCATTCATTGCCGCGACGATCACATCGAAGCGATTCTTTTGCTCAACAACCCTTTGGCAGATTTCGCCTGACGTGATTACTCCGTCGCCCCACGCCTTTATTGCGCTCTGAAATCGCTCCACGTCTTCGATAGTCACGCTCATGTTTCGCCTTCAATCAGTTTGAATCCACCCGCCGTCGCTGAGTGATTTGATTACCGAGGTGACTGCAATCGAACGGCGCGACGACGGAGGAAAGTTTGCCGCGCCAGAGGGTCAACAACCTCTGGCGCGGACTTGCCGCAAGGAAGGAATAAAACATCCATGCGGCATAAATTTCTTACGCGCTCGTTGCCCGCTTGATGGCGGCAGCTTCACCCGCCGCGTAACCGTAAGCGCACTCAATGACCTCGCGGTCAACGTCCGCGTCCGGGTTGCCCCAGTGACGGTAGTTGAACGAGATGCCCGTCGCTGGGTCTGTGGCGACTTCGTAGGCAAGCAACTGTTGACGCACACCCGCAGCCGGATCAACTGGAGCGAACGCACTCAGAATCGCCGAGGCGAACGCCGCAAACGCGATAAGGTTTTCACCATTCGCGGGGAGCGATGGCATCCACGCCACGTCGAAGCCGGAGATGTTCGGGAGCTTGCCGCCGCGAATAACTTCCGTCCCGCCGATATTGATCGCGAGTTTGTAGTTGTTGTCCTTCTGCAACGCCGTGTTCAACGCGGAAGTCATAATGAAGGAACGTCCCGCATCAGGCCACGTGGCGTCGTTGCAAGCACCCATCATATCCACGATGTCGTCAGAAGTCCAAGATGCCGTAGCCAGCACCTTAGCCGCCGCGCCAAAGTTCGCGAGCGTCACCACGGAGAGAATGTCTTTCAACACGTCCACTGCGAGCTTGTCCGCGTTCATCGCACCGAGACGCACCGCATCGAAATACGGCTGACGACGGAAATCATTCGAGGAATAATCCAACGGCTGATACTTCCGCTTGTTCACCGTGATCTTCTTGCTGCTGGAATTGCTCGTTCCAGCGAACACGTAACCGTTCGCCTGCACGAAATCCGTGCTGGCCGCAGTCTGCAATGGGAAGTAGGGCACAACGACTTCATCGGTGCCTTGCAACGGCACGTTGCCGAACACCGTCGAGAACAAACGCAGCGGCAACAGCCGGGTCGAAAATGCCCTTACCGTCTCTTGCAAGATGACGGCTCGCTTCAAGTCCGCGCTGATCGTGTTCGTGCCCGCGTTCAAGACGCCAACGACATTATCGCGGTTAAGCGCGTAAATCTGGCCCATCGCCGCGCCACGCTCTGCCGCACTCAGAATTGAGTTCGGCCCGGTGACGATTAGGTTTTGCATGGCGTTGAGGACGCACTTCACGTCTTCGCCGATAACTTGGATATTCATATTTTTGTGTGCCTTGTCCGTGATGTTTCCGCCGTAAAATTCCGGCATCTGCTGTTTCAAAATGTCCTTTGCGAACCGCTCTGATTCCTCTGGTGTTGCTTTGGTGCTGCTCATCCGAGAATGATGCTGGCAATTTGTTAGGGCGGTGTGCCGCTGCTGGGATGAAACGATTCAAACTGCTGGCGCACGACGATGCGGGCCTTGTGGAGCAACAGTAGGATTTCACTCGGCTTGAACTTCAAG
>JANPGI010000281.1:0-1625 GCA_031423875.1 Verrucomicrobiota bacterium
ACCACCTGCAATGGCATGGGCGAGAAAACTCCACACCCAACTCAGAAGCCGGAAGAATTATTGCGCAAACTGGTGCTGGCATCGTCGAATGCCGGAGATTTGGTGGCGGACCCCTTCTCCGGGTCGGGCACGACTGCTGTCGTTGCTGAACAACTTAATCGTCGGTGGATCGCATGTGATTGTAGCAAAGAATACAACGAATGGGCCGTCAAGCGGCTGGATTGCGTGGTTCGGAAATCTGAAGCGGGCTGGATAAAGTTCGATGCTGAAACCGCGCAGCGAAGGGAAAGCATCCGATGAAATTGGACAGCTTGGTAAAGACGGCGTCAAGCAAGGGGAACTTCACGGAGTTGAATCACTACTTGGATTTCTGCCGGGAGTTTCTGGATTTCATCGGCACTCCCGGAGCGATCCAGGCCGAGATTGTCTCACGCAACGAAACGCACTATCGTTTCATCCAGTTCAAGAATGCCGAGTTCAGCATTTCAAGGCCGTTAAATTCCAACCTGCTTTACTCCAGCAAGACTGCCAAAGCCGCTTTGAGTAAATTTCTCAAAGTTCTGGATGCAGTTAAGACAAATGACACGCCTGCCAATCGCGAGATCGTCAACCGGTCAGTCTATACCATTCAACAATCCATCGGCGCGGCATTGGATGCGCTGCCCGCCGGGAAGTCCAACACGGCACGCAAGATTAACGGTGATTTGTTCGAGCGGTTCATCCGACTGCTGTTGGTGCGAGTTGGCATCGAATGCACTTCGGGTGTGGTGAAAGTGCCTGTCAAGGTGGATGGCGTGGAGGAGTTTTCGATGAGCTACCAACACGACCTCATCATCAAGTCTGGAGCGTTGGTTAAAATCATTGGGTCAGTAAAAACAAGCAGCAAAGACCGGTTGGATAAAGTTTTCGTTGATAAATTCCTGCTGACAAAACTTACCGGCAAGCATGTTCCTCACGTCGCCATCTTCCTCAATGACGTGCAGCGGAAAGGAAAAGCGCCAGAGGATTATGGCGTCAACTCAACCTTCCTGCCGGGTCACTTCAAAGGCTACACCGTCAAACTCAACCCGCTGGATGGGGTTTACTACTTCGATATTCGCCCGAACATGCTTACGGAAAACATCCTCAAGGATCACATCCGCACCTTCGACCATTTCCTGTTCAAAGAACTGTGGGGACTTCTGAAACGCGAAGCCGTGGTGGCTCAAGTTGAGCCAGAGGTGAAATGAAGGTTGCCGCCGATATTGGTTTATCAATCTTCAGCACTTGTGAATCTTCTCCCTTATCCCCGCTCGCTGAAACCTGGACGCGGCACTTTCTCGCTACCATCTGAGTCTCCGGATGGAACAATCATCGCGGTCCGCAGCAAAACTGCTCCGAATAATCCCGAAGGTTACGCGCTGACAATTGACCGACGTGGCGTACGTATCGAATACCGCGAGACAGGCGGATTGCGTGCGGCAGGCGCAACGCTACGCCAACTGCTCCGCGAATATGGTCGCCGCCTGCCCTGCCTCAAGATTCGCGACTGGCCGGACTTTCCGCGTCGCGGCGTGATGCTCGACATCTCGCGCGGGCGCGTGCCGAAGCTGGCGACGTTCCTCGACCTCGTCGAGCACCTCGCC
>JANPGI010000282.1:0-5102 GCA_031423875.1 Verrucomicrobiota bacterium
TCTTGCCTTTGAGCACTTCGCGCTGGGCGTCGAGTTCGCGATGATACGGGAACACCACATGAGCCGTCTCGCTGACCACAAAGTTTTTACCGACCTTGATGCCGATTTTTTGTAACCCGGTGATCTCATTGACGAGACCGATGGGATCAATCACCACGCCGTTGCCAATCACGCAGAGCTTGTACGTGCGAAGAATACCGGACGGGATGAGGTGCAGGACGTACTTCTTTTTGCCGACCCATACGGTGTGACCCGCGTTGTTGCCGCCCGCGTAACGCACGACGATGTCCGCGCGCTCGGTAAGCACGTCAATGATTTTGCCTTTGCCTTCGTCGCCCCACTGGGCGCCGACGAGAATTGTGTTCGCCATAAATGATCGGTTGCCGACAATAAAAATCCCCGAACGAGAATTCGGGGCAAAGCGTTTCTTTCTTTGCGGACAGAGGATAGGAAGCCCGCTGGCGCGTGTCAATTTCGCGGTGAATCGCACTCTCCTTGCGCCCGTTTGACATCGCCTGCCAGTTTTGAGATTCTTCCCCCGCAGCCTAGGTTCTGCGAGACATCGCAGAACGCGGGGGAACCAAAGTCCGGTAGTCCCGGACAGGGGCGAAGATGATGCGAATCATCAGGTCACTTTCAAGACCTAGCCCGTCAGCTAACCTCGTCGGCATGTGAAAGGGCAATCCGCGTTGCGCCAACGCTTCAAGGATTCCCACCAATGATAAATGCAAACTGACACAGGTTCGGGCAGCGAGTCTGCCCCGTCCGCCAGCGATCCCCAATCCGGCCACGGCCACGTCGCCGTCAAGGCCGGTCTCGCCGCCACCGCACTTGCTGCGCTCGGCGTCGTCTATGGCGATATCGGAACGAGTCCGCTCTACGCGTTGCGAACTTGCTTCAGTCCTGAATCGGGCGTCGCCGCCACTCACGACAACGTCCTCGGCATTCTCTCGCTGATTTTCTGGGCTTTGATCCTGATCGTGTCGGTGAAATACCTCGTATTTGTTTTGCGCGCGGACAATCGCGGCGAGGGCGGGATTCTGGCGTTGATGGCACTCGCGTTTCCTGAGCGTAAAAGGGAAACCTCCCCTCGAACCAAGTGGATACTCATCGCTTTCGGATTGTTCGGCGCAGCGTTGCTCTACGGAGATGGACTTATCACGCCCGCCATCTCTGTGCTGGGCGCGATGGAAGGGTTGGAGGTCGCCGCCCCCGCGTTCAAACCCTATGTCGTCCCGCTCACAATCATCGTTCTCATCGGGTTGTTTTGCGTTCAACGCGTTGGCACAGGCGGCGTCGGACGTGTCTTCGGTTGGGTGATGTTGCTCTGGTTCGCCACACTTGCATTGCTTGGGTTCAAACAGATTTTTCATACGCCGGAAGTTTTGAAGTGCGTGAATCCGGCCTATGCCTGGCGATTTTTTGCCGAGAACGGTCTGCGTGGTTTCCATATTTTAGGCGCGGTGTTCCTCGTGTTGACAGGCGCGGAAGCGTTGTATGCAGACATGGGGCATTTCGGGAAAAAACCCATCCGCGCGGCGTGGTTCGGTCTCGTATTGCCCGCGCTGTTCATCAACTACCTTGGCCAGGGTGCACTCGTGCTGGACACCCCCGAAGCCGCAAGCAATCCATTCTATCGCCTCGCACCGTCGTGGGCACTGTATCCACTCGTCGCACTCGCCACGGCAGCGGCAGTCATCGCCTCGCAAGCACTCATCTCTGGTTCGTTCTCGCTTACCATGCAAGCCGTGCAACTCGGCTACATGCCCCGCGTCGCCATCGAACACACCTCGTCCTCTGCTCGCGGACAAATTTATATTCCATGGGTCAACTGGGGTTTGATGTTCGCCTGCATCGGACTCGTGCTGGGTTTCCGTTCGTCCGACAATCTCGCGGCGGCTTACGGCATCGCCGTGGTGCTGACCATGATCATCACCACGATGCTGTTCTATTTCACTGCGCGGCGGCTTTGGAAATGGAGTTTGATTCCCACCGCAGCACTATGCGCCGTATTCCTCGTAATAGAACTGTGTTTCCTAGGCGCAAATCTCACCAAGATCGCACACGGTGGCTGGTTTCCGCTCACCATCGGCGCGATTGGGTTCACCATCATGGCCACGTGGAAGACAGGCCGAAACCGCCTCCGCCAGCGCTTGATAAACAGCCTGCTGCCCATCGAGGATTTCTTGAAAGACGTCGCCGAGAGCAAACCCCATCGTGTTCCGGGCACCGCCATTTTCCTCGCGGGAAATCCTGACGGCACACCCGCCGCGCTCACGCACAATTTCAAACACAACAAGATCATCCACAAACGCGTCATCCTGCTCACCATCCTTATCGAGGAGATTCCCTACGTGGAAATGGAACGTCGCGTGAGCGTCACCGATCTGGGTGAGGGATTTTTCCGCGTCATCGGCCGATACGGTTTCATGGAAGAACCCGATGCGCAGGAAATCCTGAAGCTCTGCAAACCGCTCGGCCTGAATTTTCGCGAGATGGAGACCACCTTCTTCCTGAGCCGCGAAACCATCATCGCGAGTGAGCGACGCGGCCTAGCGCGCTGGCGCAAGCGGCTCTTCGCATTGCTCTCCCGCAACGCGCAACCGGCCAACGCCTACTTCCGTCTCCCGCCCAACCGCGTCGTGGAACTCGGCTTGCAGGTCGAGATTTGATGAAGACCGATCATCTCAAACGCATTCTCAAATCCTGAGATGCGTCAGGCTGGGAGGTGTTGCTCGCGCTGGACACTTCCCCCGGCTTCTGAAAAACTCCGCGCCCGTGAAACAATCAATCGTCACTTTGGACATGGAAGGCGTGTTGACGCCGGAAATCTGGATCGCCGTCGCCGAGAAGACCGGCATCCCAGAGCTGCGTCGCACCACGCGCGACGAACCGGATTATGACAAACTCATGCTGTATCGCATCGGCATCCTGGATCAGCACGGGATCAAGCTGTCGGACATACAAGATGTCATCGGTACGCTGGACGCGTTGCCCGGCGGCAAAGATTTTCTCGATGAATTACGCCGGATAACTCAGGTGTTGATCTTGTCGGACACGTTCGAGCAGTTCGCTCAGCCGCTGATGAAGAAGCTCAACTGGCCCGCGCTTTTTTGTCATCGTTTGATCGTGGAGAATGACCGCATCACGGGCTACAAACTCCGCATCGCAGATCAAAAACGCAAGACGGTGGCGGCGCTGAAGGCACTGAATTACAACGTCGTTTCAGCAGGTGATTCTTATAACGATACCGGCATGTTGCTCGAAGCCAACGCGGGTTTCCTGATCCATGCGCCGGAGAATGTGAAGCGTGAGTTTCCGCAGCTTAAAGCGGTGGAGAGCCACGCGGAGTTGTTGAAGTTGATCAAAGGCGCTCTCGCAGTCTGACCGGAATGATTCGCTTGGAATGTGTGATGACAGGGCCACGCACTGGCGACCGGTCTTAATCTTACTCATGATCCTTTTCTTGATCTCGGTCTTTCGGCAATAGAGCAGGGCAGAGGCGTGCCGAGCAAGTGATTGAGTTGACTGGGTAAGGTAACGGTTCTCGCGCTGCGACACCTTCGACCCGTGTAGGGTCGGAACAGCTTTCTCGCGGGATTTTCCTCTCTTCCAAACCTGTTGCGCCGCTACTCGTGGCGCGAATCGCAGCAGCGCGACGATTCCCACCTCCATATGCGTCAGCCCTGTCGTCGCGAGGAACGACGCTTGACCGTTCGTCTGCCCCGGCCTAGCCTCGCAACAGATGGGGAGCCAACCAGTCATTCCGCGACGCGGGGTGATGAAGGCTGAGAGGGCGCGCGGGAGCGCAGCCGACCCTTAGAACCTGATACGGGTAATGCCGACGAAGGGAATCCTTCCTCCGCCTTCCGGTTCAGTTTCGCAGTGGCTATCAACCATCAACTTTTAACTATCAACTCATTTATGATCGCCGACCCAAAGACATCCTTCGAACCACACAGCAGCGAACAATTGCCCGCCAGCAAGAAAGTTTTCGTTGAAGGCAAAATTCACCCCGACGTCCGCGTGCCGATGCGTGAGATCGAAGTCTCGCCGACAAAGTCCTACACCGGTGCGGTCACGCCGAACGACCCTGTGCGGGTCTATGATTGCTCTGGTCCGTGGGGCGACTCTAATTTCACTGGCACGTCCGAGGAAGGTTTGCCCGCCCTGCGCCGCGATTGGATTTTGAAGCGTGGCGATGTGGAGGAGATTGATGGCCGCGAAGTGAAGCCGCAGGACGACGGCTACCTCTCTGGCAAACACGCCGAATACGCCAGCAAGGCGGAGAAGAATCGCCTCGTGGAATTTCCCGGGCTGACCAGCCAGCGTCGTCGTCCGCTCCGCGCAAAGGCCGGCAAAGTCGTCACGCAACTCGCCTACGCCCGCGCTGGCATCATCACGCCCGAGATGGAGTTCATCGCCATCCGCGAGAACCTGAAGATTGCTGATTGCCAATTGACGATTGGCGATTTAAGCCGGGACAACAAGCGCAACGACCTCGGCAAACAACACGCCGGCAGTTCCCAAATCAGCAATCGGCAATCGGCAATCGCCAATCCCTACACGCCGTCAGTGTTCTCCCGCTTTCCGCAGAGAATCCCGAAAGAGATTACCGCAGAATTCGTGAGGTCAGAAGTCGCCGCCGGCCGCGCCATCATCCCGAACAACATCAATCACCCCGAGTCCGAGCCGATGATCATCGGGCGCAACTTCCTCGTGAAGATCAACGCCAATATCGGCAACAGCGCCGTCGCGTCGAGCATCGAGGAGGAAGTCGAGAAGATGCGCTGGGCCACCAAGTGGGGCGCGGACACTGTCATGGACCTTTCCACCGGCAAGAACATCCACGCCACGCGCGAATGGATTCTCCGCAACTCGCCCGTGCCCATCGGCACAGTGCCAATTTATCAGGCGCTCGAAAAAGTCGGCGGCAAAGCCGAGGACCTCACCTGGGAACTCTTCCGCGACACCCTCATCGAACAAGCCGAGCAAGGCGTGGATTACTTCACCATTCACGCCGGCGTGTTGCTGCGCTTCGTGCCGCTCACCGCGAACCGCATGACCGGCATCGTCAGCCGCGGCGGCAGCATCATGGCCAA
>JANPGI010000283.1:0-5442 GCA_031423875.1 Verrucomicrobiota bacterium
CTTTCCCCGGCGGCAATCCAAGCCTGCGCGTCATCAAATCACCGAAGTAGCGGCTCGGTGCGATGAACATGTCCACATCCGCCGCGCGTTCGCGCAACAATTGCCAGGCAGCGTCGCGGTGTGAATCTGGCAAGCCATCGAGAAAAGCATCTTCACCTTGTAGCGTGCAGATGACCGGCGTGTGTAACTCGGATTTTAGTTTTCTCGCCAGTCCAACAAGCAGCGCGTTTGACAGGCAAATCACATCCGGTTGCGGTTGCGTCTTGAGCCACGCGATGAGTTCGTCCAGTTCGCGAGATTGTCGTCCTTCCTCGCCGCGCAACATAGAGAGCATCATATCGCCGACTTCGGATGCGCGAGTCTTGGCCGCGCGTGAACCGGCCCACGCAAGAAGTTTCCGGGAAGCGAGCAGACGGCGCAGCCATTGCGGTGCGCGTTGAAAGAGATTGGATTTTTGTTCCAGATAGACACTGATGCCGCCGAAGAAGATCGGAGACGCGGCGCTTTCATCCGCTTCATCCAACGTGAGCGGAAGGTAAAGCGGAATCATCGTCACGTCATGGCCGAGACGGCGCAATTCGCGGACGAGTGCGTTATCGCGGAAACAATTCCCACAATACATCGCGCCTGCGCCGGGAGTGATCTGAACGATCTGCATTTTCGTCGAGTTTGGACGAAGTAGGAACGGAAGTAAATTCAGGCGCGAGCAAATCTATTGCACGAGCGGTATGGCTCTGTTAGAAAGCTGTCCAGTGCGGGTGTGGTTCAATGGTAGAATGTGGCCTTCCCAAGGCTGAGACGAGGGTTCGATTCCCTTCACCCGCTCCAGTTCCTTTCGATAGCGAATCGCTCCCAGTATCGTTAGAAGGTAATACACCCTCTGTTAATCCAGTCGGCGGGCTGACTCCATCAATCGCACTGGACCCAACAGTCCCGACTCCATCAGCTTCGTGTCCTTTGTCAGCTTGCGGATATTCGTACGCGTGAGCCGTTGCTCCTTCGGCAAAGCCGCATCTCCGATGATCCGGTTCGGCCAGAAGTTCACCACCTCGATCTCCAACTTGTTCACGCCGGGTTTAATCGCATCGCTGATGTCCACGCGGAACGGCGGCGTCCACGTCACACCACAGGACTTCCCGTTCACGCGCACTTCAGCGAGCTCACGGACGTTGCCCAAGTCCAAGAGAAGCGTTGATGGTTGATGGTTGATAGTTGATGGCGGGAGATCAAACGTCTTCTCGTAGGTCGCAGTGCCGCTGAAGAACTTGATGCCTGCCTCCTCACGCGTCGTCCAGCTCACGAGCGAATCAAACTCCACCGATGCTGGTCCGGCCCAATTCGTATCAAAGCGAACCGTCCACGCACCGCTCAATTCAGCGAGAGCCTTCAATTCCCTGTTCGAACTCGTCTGGCGTGTCTGTTTCGCATTTGATTCTCGGAACACCACAAACCACGAGCCGCAGGGAGCAAATTCGATCTGCATTTCCGTCCGGCCTTTGCGTTCTGCAAAATCAGCAAATGCTCGATGCTCGCCAGTCACTGCATTCCACAACTCGGGTGCTTTGCCTTCGACACGGAAAACGCAGTCAGCGATGACGGCGTTCGTCGCGCGATTCGCCACAAAATAAATCTCTGCTTTCCCGGCTCGCCGATGGATGAAGTCGAGCTTGATTGAAGCATCGTTATCAACACTGAATTGGAAATCTGGTGGCAGGCCACTATCCAAAAGCACTTGTCTGGCAGATTTGTTATTGATGCGACCGTTACTCCAGAGTTTGTCTGCGATCTTTTTTACTTCTGCATCAGCTTTGTCGGCTTTGTTCAATCCAGTCGCCTTGCTTGGCTTCGTCCCGATCACGACAGCACCAGCGTTCACAAACTCTTTCAGCTTCCTCAACACCGGAAGCGAGATCACATCGCGATCCGGCAACACCAACACGCGATAGCTCACACCTTCTGGCAGCACCAATCGCCCGTCCTTCACACTCATGCGCGTGAGAATCACTTCCTCTGTCACCATGTCATAGTCGTAGCCTGCGCCAAGTTTCGCGGGATCGGATTTGCGAAGCTGCGTGAAGTTCGGCACATGATCGCCGTAGTAGTAAGCCACGTCTGCCACTGGCAAACCTTGTTGCAACATCGCCTGACAACGATTGATATAATCGAAGAACGGCTTCGACTTCTCCCACCACGTCACGTTTGGGTTCAGATGCGTGCCCGCAAAATATTGCTGGCCCGGAATGCCCTCGCTCGCAGGCGAACAGACGAAAGCGTGCCACACGAGCAGATTCATACCCTCTGTGAGCGCATGATCAAACGACGGCTTGAGATTATCCCAGATCGTTTCTTGCCAGTGCGGCCCGATGGTGGTGAACCCTTCCGCCAGCACGAGTTTCTTACCGTAAGTGTGCGCCGCACTCGCGGGTTGTTTCACAAAAAAACGGTTCTCGTCACCCATGCGATGCCGCCACGACCACGCCCAAAACTCGCTCATCGGCGCATCGTTGAAACCGAGCGCTTGCTGCGCGTCAATCGGCACGGCGTGCGGCCCGCCGCTTTCTGGATGGATCAACAATCCGTGTTTGTGAGCGCGTTCCTTGAAAATCTTGAAGTGATTGTCAATCGCCAGATCACCCATCGTGCGGCGGAAATCATGCAGGAAGCGATTGCTCTCCTCGCGGCTGTTGACAATGCGACCCACAATCACCGGCAGCCACGGCAGCATGTCGTAGCCGCGCCGCCTCTTGAATTCCTCGCGCAATGTGGGCGTCCAGTTCGCCACTTCCACTTCCCAACTGTCCGTGGTCAGATACTTGAGCGGACGGGGCGAGGCTGCTGACGAGCCGGCTCGCGAGGACGCTCGCCCCACCGCCTCGGCATCCGCGATCAACGGCTCGACCACTGCATCCCAATATCGCTTGAACGCACCCGCATCAAACGGGTCCACCGCGTAACCATCCCAATCCTGACTGCACGTAGAGACGCGCGAATGATCGTTCAACTTGCAACCCATCCGGATGATCTGCCACTCACCCGACGGGACTTTCCAACGCAACGTGTCGTCAGGGGAAAGTTGTTTCGTGAGATCAATCACATCCCCAACGCGCGTGTCTTCCTCGCCCGGAGTCGCAGGGATTTCCGCAAACAACGGTGCGGAGTTCGGCGCGGAAAACGGTCGCAACACATCCAACAACGCTTTCTGCTTTTGATTTTGGATCGGCTTACGATCCGGCGGCATGCCTGTATTAACGCGATAGGCGATGACAAACAGGTCGCGATAATAACCATCACGCCCCTTCGCCTGCTCCAACTTGCCGACGAAATTTGTTCCACCCGTCACGCGCTTCTCCGACCAGACCAGTTTCTTCGGCGCATCATCCGCAGTGACGATCGGCCCGCCGAGATTCCAACCGCTCTGGATGTTCAGACTCATCTCCAAGCCCAACCGATCTGCCTCGCGCAACGTGTGCTTGTAAAGTTCACGCCACTCAGGAGAAAAAAACGTCGGCCCGTGCGGTGCGCGGTCATTCCCATCCTGCGCCGAACCATCCGCATCACAGATGAGCGCGCCGCCGAAACCTTTGGACTTCATCTGTTCCAAGTCACGAGTGATGGCTTCCTTGGTGACGTTGCCATTGATCCACCACCAAAAAGCCCGGATGCGTGCGTCTTGCGGAGGGTTTTCCCAATCCGCTTCGAGCGTTCCCGCGTGAAGCAAAGTCGCTCCCATCATGACAACGACTGCGATGAGCAGAGCGACGAGCTTGTCCGTGAAACGAAAAGTTGTTGTCGAATGATTCATTGATGTCGGGCGGTAGTTAAGCTGGATGAAACGAAAAACGCCACAACCCTTACATGTGAAAATCGTTGCCGGGTGTGTAGTGAATAATCACGGCTTCCCTCCCGTCGGGTTTCCATGTTTAATCCCTGTATGAAAGCAATCACCACCTTGTTCACGACAGCGCTCACGGCTTTTGTTTTTGCCACGGCTAGTGGAGCGGATACACCAAAACCCGCAGGCACGGGCGACAGTTTCAAAGGCCCGCTTGGCCTTCAACTCTACAGCTTGCGGGATGAATTCAAGAAGGATGTGCCGGGCACGTTGGCGAAGGTTCATGGATTTGGTTTCCACGAAGTGGAACTCGCGGGCACATACGGCAAGTCCGCTGAAGAATTCAACGCGCTGCTCGCAGCGAATCATCTGAAGGCGATTGCTGGCCATTTCAGCTTTGATCGTTTCCGTGATGACCCAGAAGGCGTGGCAAAGGAAGCGAAAGCTCTCGGATTGCAGTGGGCGGGCACAGCTTGGGCAAAACCCAAGGGCGATGTGAACGAAGAGTGGGCGCGTGAAACCGCGAAGGTATTCAATCGCGCGGGCGAAGTTTTGGCAAAGCACGGCATCAAGTTTTACTATCATAATCACGGCTACGAATTCGTGAAGCACATGGATGGGACGTTGTTTGATCTGCTCGTGAAGGAGACGAAACCCGGCGTCGTGTATTTCGAGATGGACGTGATGTGGGCGGTATTTCCCGGCCAGGATCCGACGAAGCTGATGGAGAAGCACGCAGGCCGATGGGCACTGATGCACATCAAGGATCTGAGGAAGGGCGTGCCCACGGGATCGCTTTCGGGCGGGACATCCACAACGAATGATGTTGTTGTCGGCACGGGTCAGACGGATTGGCCATCGTTGCTCAAGGCTTCCCAGAAGGCAGGCGTGAAGCATTACTTCATCGAGGACGAATCTCCGACTGTGCTGGAACAAATCCCGCAGAGCTTGAAATATCTCGAGCAGATCAAATTCTGAACTGCAAACAATCTCACGCGCGGCAGGCGATCAGCGCTTGCCGCGCTTTTTTTTGTAGCTGACAGATTTTGTGGGCGCGCCACCTGCCGCACTTGTGCCATCCACCGTGCGCTTGAGTTCCTTGACCTGATCGCGCAACAGGGCGGCTTTCTCGAATTCCAAATTGTTCGACGCTTCGATCATTTCGGATTCAAGTTCGCGGATGGTTTCGGCCACGTCGAAATCCACGCCCGCATCCCGGAGCACGGCAATCGCTTTATTATCGGCCTGATGCGCGACGCTTGAGAGGCTTTCTTCTACAGCGCGCTTCACGCTGCGCGGCGTGATGTTGTGCTTGGTGTTGTATTCGATCTGGCGTTTGCGCCGATACTCCGTGACGGCGAGAAATTTCTGGATGCTTTGCGTCATCACATCGGCATAAAGAATGACCTCGCCGTTCAAGTGACGCGCGGCACGACCAGCGGTTTGGATCAAACTCGTTTCGCTGCGGAGAAATCCTTCCTTGTCCGCATCAAGGATCGCTACGAGGGAAACCTCCGGGAGATCGAGGCCCTCGCGTAGAAGATTGATTCCCACCAGCACGTCGAACTCGCCTTTGCGCAGCGAGCGCAAAATCTCCACGCGTTCAATCG
>JANPGI010000284.1:0-6279 GCA_031423875.1 Verrucomicrobiota bacterium
CGGCATCGGTGCGCCGTCGTTCATCTACGATAGCGAGCCGCACTCGGTGAAACGCTTCTATCGCGTGGTGCAAGAGCCCGCCGCGCCATAAAGCAAAAAAGTTTCGGCACCCAAAAGCCCGGCCTCAAACAGAGGTCGGGCTTTTTTGTTCGTGCAAGAATAACGCCGCCACCCAATTGAAACTTGGCACTCCAGAGTCATTCTGTTTATCTGACCGCGCCCGAATGAACATCCAACGCGCCGCCACACTCGTTCTCACGACAGTTCTCTGTCTGGCCGCGTTTTCAGGCCGTGCCGAAGGCGAGCCTTCATTCGTCATCGAAAAGCTCAACGCCGATAGTCAGGTGGAATTTTTCTCCAAAACAAAAACCGCCACCGCCACGAACGGCGTGAAGGTCACGTTCAATCATCCGACCTATGGAAATGGAATCCTCATCGCAGACACCGCTGAGGTTGATTGGGAGAATTGGGACATCGCCGCCTCCGGCAACGTGCGCATCCAGCGCGACGAAATGGTCTGGGCCGGCGACGATATCCGTTACAACGTCAAAACCCGGAAGATGGAAGCCGTCCAGTTCCGTGCGGGAAAATCTCCTGCGTTTGCCTCAGGAAAAAATCTCACGGGCGACATCTCGAACACGACTTACAGCGCGACCAGTGCCTACATCACCACGGACGATGTCGCCAATCCCACCACACGTATCCGCGCCAAAAGCATCAAGATCGTTCCCGGAAAATACTTTGAAGCGCGCAACGCCGTCCTCTTCGTCGGCAACGTCCCGATGTTTTATTTCCCGTTCTACACGCAGCGTCTCGACGGCAAGGGCAACCAGTTCCGTTTCGTGCCCGGTTATCGCAGCCGCTACGGATCGTTCCTGCGGAGCAGTTATGAATGGATCGCGAACGACCAACTCGATGGTGAACTCCATGCAGACTACCGCCAGAAGCGCGGATTCGGCGGTGGGCCGGACTTCAATCTGCACCTCGGTCGCTGGGGCGAGGCTTCGCTTGAATACTATTTCCTCCACGATCTCACGCCGGAGCGCGACAACCCAGGCTTCGACATCCCGGCCAATCGCCAACGCTTCCGCCTCGGCTATGACGCTGTGCCGTGGACGAATCTCAACGTCAAAGCCGTCATCGGTTATCAGAGTGATGAGCGCATCCTGCACAATTTCTTTGAGAGCGAGTATCGCGCGAATCCTCAGCCGTCCACGTTCTTTGAAGTCAACAAGACTACTGACAACTTCAGTCTCGATGTTCTTGCCCAACCGCGCGTGAATGAATTTTTCGAGACCGTTGAGCGCTTGCCCGATGTGCGACTCACCGGGTTTCGCCAGCAAGTCCTCGACACGCCGATTTATTACGAGAGCGAGACATCTGCCGGATTTTATCGTCGCCGTTTTGCCATCACTAACAATGTCGCCTCCGGTCTGGATTACTCCGGCGCGCGCGCTGATACGTATCAGCAACTCACACTCCCGCAAACTTACTTCGGATGGCTCAACCTCACGCCGCGCGTCGGCGGGCGTCTGAGTTATTACGATGATCCAAGCGGGGTAGGGGCGTTGCCCAATGATGAAGCCTTTGCGCGAGGCATCTTCAACACTGGCGCAGAACTCACCTTCAAGGCATCGCAAACCTGGACGGGCGCGCGCAGTCGTGTGCTTGATCTCGATGGCGTGCGCCACATCGTCCAGCCGTCCGCGAATTATATCTATGTGCCGCGTCCGAATCGTTTCCCCGGCGCATCACAGATGTTCGACACTGAACTGCCGAGCTTGCGTCAGTTGCCGATCGAGTTCCCGGACTACAACTCCGTGGATTCCGTGGACAGCCAGAACACGATGCGCTTCGGTCTGAGAAATCGTTTCCAGACCAAACGCGATGGCGAGATCGGTGACTTCCTTTACTGGGACGTCTATTCCGACTGGCGCATGAGGCCGCGCGCGGGGCAGCGCACGTTCTCCGATCTTTTCTCCGACCTTGTCATCCGTCCGCGCAGTTGGCTCTCGCTGGAATCTCTCACTCGCTATGACATTCACGACGGGCTTTGCCGCCTCTCATTTCACAATCTCACGCTGCAACCGAATGAAACTTGGAGCTGGGGCGTCGGCCACCTTTACGTCCGTGACGATTTCAGCGCGACGCCCACTGCGTTGCAGGGTGGAAACAGTTTTCTCACGAGCACACTGTTCCTGCGGATGAATGAGAATTGGGGCTTCCGTGCCACGCACCAATACGAGGTCAGCGAAAAATGGTTGCAGGAACAGACCTATTCCATCTACCGCGATCTGCGGAACTGGACCGCCGCATTGACCTTTCGCGTCCGCGACACGCACACCGCCGAGGGCAAAGACTACGGGGTGGCGTTCACGTTCTCGCTCAAGGCCGCGCCGCGCTTCAAGCTTGGTGAAGACGCCGTTCGCCCCGCACGGCTGCTGGGTTATTGAACTTGTCTGGTTTGATCATACCCCGGTCATCCCCACGTCAATCGCCCGGCTTGGCTTCGCTACGTTCCCTTGCTATTTTGCCTGCATGATTCCCACGCCACTCGCCAAATGTTTTGAGGCGGGACTGGCGTTGTTCTATCCGCGCGTGTGTCAGATTTGCGAAATCGCCCGCGCCACCCCTGAGCAGGGATTAGTCTGTGCGAAATGTTGGAGCGGGGTGCGATTCATCCGCGCGCCGTTCTGTGAGCGTTGCGGACTTCCCTATGAAGGCGACATCACCACGGCGTTCGAGTGTTCCAACTGTCGCGACATGGAATTGTTTTTCAGCTCGGCGCGCTCGGCGGTGACGGCCAAAGGCGTGACGCTGGAGGTGATCCATCGTTTCAAATACAACAACGCGCTTTGGTTCGAGCCGTTCCTCGCCGACCTGCTGTTGCGCGTGGCAGTGCCTGCATTGCGCGCGGAGAAGTGGGACATCATCGTGCCCGTGCCGTTGCATCCCACGAAGCAACGCGAGCGGGAGTTCAATCAAGCCACACGCATCGCCGCACAGTTGAGTCGTGCTTTGGGTTTGCCGATGAACGAAAAGCTCGTGTGTCGCGTCACGCCCACGCGCACGCAGACGTTGCTCACCAAGAAACAGCGCGCGGATAATGTGCGCCGCGCCTTTGCGGCGGTGCCGGGGGCGAAATTGTCTGGCGAGCGCGTGGTGTTGGTGGATGACGTGTTGACGACGGGGGCGACCACGAGTGCATGTGCGCGGGTATTGCGTGAACTAGGCGCGGGGGAAGTTTGCGTCTGGACAGTCGCGCGGGGACTTTGAATACTCTCAGCGGTTGGTCGTATGAGAGTGTTTCAGCCAAAAGTTGCCTAGCAGAGTGAGCGATAATGAATCTTTTGCCGCATAAGAAAACTGCCAACCCGGTCTATATCCCAGCCATGTCCACCACCACATTCACGAAACAGCCTCCCGGAGTTGATCCCATTGAACCCGCGTTGACGCCGCCGTCAACGGGGAGCAACACGTCTTTCATCAAGAAGAAACTCAAGCTCGCTTCCGGTAAATCCCGCAAACGCGAAATCCCTGCCGGTCTTTGGACGAAGTGCCCCATGTGCCAAACGTTGGTATTCGACAAGGAACTGGACGAAAACCTCAAGGTCTGCATCAAGTGCGACCATCACTTCGTCATCGGAGCGCGGGAACGCATCCACTCGATGGTCGAGACCTGTACGTTCGAGGAGATGGACGCCGACATGATCAGCGTGGATGTCTTGGGATTCACCGGCGCGTCTTCCTACAAGGACAAGCTCGCGTCCAATTGGAAGAAGACCAATCTCAAGGACGCCGTCGTCACCGGTGTCGGGATGATCGGCACACATCGTGTCGCTCTCGGCGTGATGGATTTCAGCTTTCTCGGCGGCTCGATGGGTTCTGTCGTCGGTGAGAAGCTCACGCGTCTCATCGAGGCGGGAACTGAAAAAGGGTTGCCCGTCATCATCATCTCCACCAGTGGTGGCGCGCGGATGTACGAAGGCATGTTCAGCCTCATGCAGATGGCGAAGACCTGTGCCGCGCTCGGTTATCATGCGAAAGCGAAGCTGCCTTACATCAGCATCCTCACGAATCCTGATTACGCAGGCGTGATGGCGAGTTATGCCAGCGTGGGAGATCTGATCCTAGCAGAGCCGAAAGCCTTCATCGGTTTCGCCGGGCCTCGCGTCATCAAAGACACCACACAGGCCGAACTGCCGCCCGGATTCCAGACGGCGGAATTTCTTCTCGACCACGGACTCATTGATTCCATCGTGCCGCGCAAAGAGATGAAAGAACGACTCATCGGCTACATGGATTATCTGATGACGGGCCGCAAGGCGGCGGCGAGCGCGTGAGAGTCCGATTCGCAAAACATTTGCTTTACCCCACGCTCCGTTTTCCGAACAGTATCGGCTCAATTTCGCCGAAATCGTGCGCCTGATTTACAACATCCTGTTCCTGATCTTCTTCGCGCTGTCGTCGCCATACTACTTCTGGCGCATGTGGCGGCGCGGGAATTGGAGAAACGGCTTCGGCGAACGCTTCGCCCAATACGACACCAAACTCAAGCAGGCATTGACGAACCGTCACTCGCTGTGGATCCATGCGGTGAGCGTGGGCGAGGTCGGCATCTGCACCCAGTTGATCCGCGCGCTCGAACCGCGTTTGCCCAACATCAAACTCGTCGTCTCCACCACCACGACCACCGGCATGGGCGAGCTGCGGAAGAGGTTGCCGACACAAGTCAGCAAGATTTATTACCCGGTGGATCGTCGCAGCTACGTGGCACGCGCTCAAGCTGTCATCAAACCGGAGGCCATCGTTCTGGTGGAAGCGGAAATCTGGCCGAACTTCATCTGGCGCGCGCAACAACAACGCATCCCGCTGTTCCTCGTCAACGCGCGGCTCTCGGAGCGTTCGTATCGTGGCTACAAACGCTTCGGCTTTCTGTTCCGCCCGCTGTTCGCCACGTTCGCCGGTGTGGGGGCGCAAAATGAATCAGATGCGGTGCGGTTGCGTGAACTGGGTTTCCGTCCCGAAGCCATCCGCGTGACTGGCAGCATGAAGTTCGACGCCGCCCATGCTTCAGATAAACGAATGCTTAACGTCCCCACGCTGCTCTGGCAGGCGGGCGCAACTGTCGGCGCACCGGTGTTGGTCTGCGGCAGCACGCACGATGGCGAGGAAGAGTTGATTGGTGAAATGTTCCTTCGCTTGCGTCAGAAATTTCCCGATCTGTTTCTCGTCCTCGTGCCACGCCATGCCGAGCGCACGAAGGATGTGATCCGCGATCTCTCAAAGTGCGGCGTCAAACATGTGCTGCGCTCGGAACTCAACGGTGACTTGAATAAAAGATCCACCCCAGCCGACGCTCATTGCCTGTTGGTGAACACGACGGGCGAGCTCAAGTCCTTTTACGAACACGCCACGCTGGTCTTCGTCGGGAAAAGTCTCACGGCGCAAGGCGGGCAAAACCCCATCGAGCCGGGCGCCCTCGGCAAGGCGATGGTCTTCGGGCCGAACATGCAGAACTTCACCGATGTCACGAACGCGTTCCTGGAGCGTGATGGTGCGGTGCAGGTGACGGATGCCGCCGCGTTGGAGAAGACTGTTGATGAATTGTTGTCCAACCCTGATCGGCGCGAGCAACTCGGTCGCAATGCCGCCGCCGTGGTGCGGGAAAATCTTGGCGCGATTGATCGCACGCTCGACATGATCCTCACAGGCATCAATGGCAGCGGCGTTTATGTTGCGCCGAAGAAGTACCCGTAATGTTTATGCAAAAGACCCGCCTGGAAGCTTTCAGTGACGGAGTGTTGGCCATCATCATCACGATCATGGTGCTCGAGATGAAAGTTCCGCACGGCACAGATATCGAGACTCTAAAGCCGTTGCTGCCGGTGTTCCTCAGCTACATTTTGAGTTTTATCTACGTGGGTATTTATTGGAACAATCATCACCATCTGCTTCATACGGTCACGAAGGTCAGTAGCGGTATCCTTTGGGCGAATCTACACCTGCTGTTCTGGCTTTCTCTCTTCCCATTCACGACCGGTTGGATGGGTGAAAATCATTTTGCAGCCACGCCCACGGCAGCGTACGGCGTCGTGCTGTTCATGGCTGCCGTCGCCTATTACATCCTGCAGATGGCGATCATCGCCAACCAGGGAAGCGGCTCGGTGCTTGCGTCGGCGTTGGGCAGTGATTGGAAGGGAAAACTTTCTCCATTGCTCTATCTGGCCGCCATCGGGATCTCATTCGTGATGCCGGGGCTGTCGAGCGGCATCTATG
>JANPGI010000285.1:0-8566 GCA_031423875.1 Verrucomicrobiota bacterium
CTCCAGTTTCAATCAGACTTCACTGGTAATTTTCCCGCCTGCAACTGCGTAGCCGCTGTTCCCGTTTCCAGCCCGCAACGCAGCCAGTCCGACGGTGAACTGCCGAGAACAATCTGATTCGCGACGGCGGCGAGCAACGCGTCCCCTGCCCCGACAGTATTGCGCGGTTTGACTCGTGGCGGCGTGGCATGAATCTCAACATCCTCGCTCACGTTCACCAGCCAACTGCGCTTGCCTCCGCGAGAGACCAACACCCAACCTTGCATCGCCCCCGAAAGTTTCCTCGCTGCATGGAGAATTTCACTCTCGGTCTGCAAGGGTTTCCCGAACCACTGAGCGAGTTCATGTTCGTTCGGCTTCACAAGAAACGGACGCGCTTTGATTGCGGCTGCGAACGCAGCGCCATCACAATCAAGCAAAGTCTTCACGCCTAGCCGATGCGCGATTTGGATAAGTTTTTGATACGCGGAAACTGCGACACCGCGCGGCAGGCTTCCAGTGAGAATCAACAAACAATTTCGCGACAACTCCTGTTTCACACGTCGAAGGACAGCGTTCGTCTCCCGCACAGATAATTCTGGCCCTAACGGATTGAACCGCATCTGCCGCCCTCGCTTCGTGGTGACAATCACATTGACGCGTGTGGCTTGGCACAGCGGGATGATCTGTGCGGGAAGTTTTTCCTTCTGAAGATAAGCTGCGAGTTCGTCGCCGGTGGATCCGCCAAGCGGCAAGAGCAGTTTTGTTTTGCAGCAAAGATGGTTCAACCAGCGCGCGACGTTGATGCCTTTGCCGCCTGCCCAACGATTCTCGGACAGCACGTTGTTCTTCTCCTCCCACAACACATCGTTCACGCGCCACTCCGCGTCTATGGATGGGTTGAGCGCGAGAACGAGAACTCTGTTCACGGGAAGTTGAGCAGCCGATAGAACCGCATCGGGCCGAAGCCGCCGGTCTGCGTGCCGTTGTCGAGGAATGTGTAGTTCGTGCCAGCGGAACTGATGATGTTCGTGAACGTGTTCCACACGATCGGCGGCGCGATGTTCGTAGCCCATTGCACTTTGAATTGACGTCCTGGATCCGATGTCCAGCCGAGTGTCAGACCATTCGTTGAAAGAACTGAACTGGTGATCGTGGGAGGCGTCACGGGCGCGAAAACCGAAGAGTTGACCAAGACACTCACGGTCACGGGATTCACGCCGATGCCGGTGGTGGCGTCGGTGAACCCGAACGTGAAGCTGCCAAAACCAGACAGCGGCGTCACCGGAGTGAAGCGAGCTGTGTATCCGTTGCCCAACAGCACGACGGCGCCGTTCGTGCCATTGGCGACGGTGAAGATGTTCGTTCCCGTGCCACCAACGACCTCGCGCAAATCAACATCCACAAATGTGTTCGTGAAAACCATCGCATGCGGTGCGGCGAGCCAGTTGATGTACTCTTCGAGATCGGTATAACCATCAAGATCGCGGTCGTTGTTGTTGCCTGCCACCAACGGATCCAACCCAAGCGTCGTCTCCCAGAAGTTCGGCATCCCGTCACGATCCGTATCTGTCGGCGACGGCGTGGAAACTAACGCAGGCCATCCACCGACGGCGGCTGTCGTATCAATGATCGCTCCCGTGTGATTGCGAACGTCGGAGATCAGTCGCAGGTCAACCAGATCGCGCTTGACGGCAGCACCGCTGAACGCAAGAACACGTTCATAGGCGACCTCGGCGGAATCTGTCTGAACCGGCAGCACTGCGAACGGCACACCGACCGGCGTGTAAGTATTCGCAAACATCCCCGCGCCATTATTCGCACCATCCAGCGTGAGGTTGAGATTGGTATCAATACGATTGCCTGATTGATAGATCCAAGTGTTCGTCGTGCCGCCACGGAACGCCGTGTTCGGCGTGAGGGTGCTTGCTCCAGCGATGAGATAATTGCCGACGTAGTTAAGGCGGTTGGTGTAGCCAGCGGGATTATCCACGATGTCATCCTCCGAATAGCCGGCGCGATCGCCCCAGTTGTAGATGACGTTGTTGACGAAATCCAAGGTGAGATTGTCGCCAAGACGCGGATTGCGGGAGTAGTTGGCAGAAAAGAGATTGTGGTGGTAGCTCAACTGACCGAAGCCGTAGCGCAACAACGCGCCGTAACCATGCAGCCCGCTCAGATGGCAGGAGTTGTTCAAGCTCTCAGTGATCAGCGACCACTGAACGGTGACATTTCTTGAAGCCGTCGCGGAGAGTGCTTCATCAATGCTCCAGGACGACGAGACGTGGTCCAAGATACTGCTCTCGGAATTATTAAAGTTGAGCGAGTCGCCTTGGAACACGGGACAGTTCAAATCACCGGAACGGAAACGGATGAAGCGGATGACAACGTCACTGTTGTTCATGACTGAAACAGAACGCCTGCGCAACGTGATGCCGTCGCCCGGCGCAGTCTGTCCTGCAATGGTGATGAACGAACGGTTGATATTCAGATCGCTGTTGAGGGTGATTGTGCCTGAGATGTCGAACACGATGGTGCGATTGACCGCTCTTAATCCGAACCGCAAGCTGCCGGGTCCGTCATCGTTCAGATTGGTGACGTGATACACATCACCGCCGCGTCCGCCAACGGCATACGCTCCCGGGCCTTCCGCGCCGGGGAACGCCGGGAATCCGAACAGCCCTGTGCCATTGCCGATCTCTTCGGCCACGCGGAAGAAATGATACGGCGATGGCAACGGCACACACCACGTCGTCGTGATATCTGTGGCGATGATCGTCGGAGAAATCGTCGTCCATATCGTGTTGGTCAAATCCGGCAAGGCTTCCACATGATAGCGGACTCCGGGCAGAGAATTCCAAGTGATGCAGAAGCTGTTCGTCTCCACGAACGGATTGGTGATGATGATGGGGCGTCCGTTCTGCGCCCATTCGGTCGCCTTGATGGAATAGCTCGCGGGGCCACCAGAGAGATTGATGGCCGAGAGATACCAACTTCCCGGTGTGAGCAAGATCGTGCCGGTGTTTGTGAACACGGTGATGATCTCGTCGTTCGTGCCAGCGTTCGCGCTGATGGCGTCATAAAAGCCAAGGCCGGGCAGCGGAAGCCCTTTGCGCGCGACCAATGTCATGTTGGTGTTCAGTCCGTAAAGCTCGAATTGAACGCGCGCCGCATCCGGCGTCACCACGTAACGATAATAGTCCGAGTTGATGCCGGTGCCGGTGTTGGTGTTCGGGTAAGCGATACCGTTGGTGAGCGTGATGATTTCCGGCAGGTTCTCAAACTCTCGCGCCTCGATGGTGTAGTTGACATTCGAGACGCCTGCGTTGAAGACGCCGAGATACCAGCGCCCCGCCGCGAGCGGCACAGGTGCGGAGTTCGTGAACACCACGATGTCTTCATCAATCAATCCGGGATTGAAGCTGCCGTAATCGTAACTGGCCAACGTGGGCAGCGGCGTGCCGCGACGCGCCACGAGATTCATGTTGCCGTCCATGTTGTACAGATTGAACGAGACGGCTATGGCGTTGGTTGAAACGTCGTAAAAGAAATAACGCGGCAACGAACCCGGCCCATGCACGCTCGTGACAGGAATACTATTGGTCAATTCCGTCATGTCGTAATCCACACGGAATCCGAACGTGATGTTATTCGTGGTGTTGTTTTGGAGACCGAGGTAATAGCGCTGGCCGACCAAGAGCGGCGGGATGCCGTTGGTGTAGAGAATGACAGTGCCACCTGTGGACACGGGCAACAGATTGAAATCACCAGCACCAACGCCTGTGGGCGGCGTGTTCTGATTGAACCACAGATCCAGCGGGCCGGTGGCAAAGATGAGTGTATTGGTGGCCATCGTCGCCCATGCGGGCACATCCACGATGAGATACTTGATACCACCAGCAGGAACATTGTTGGTCTGAGGTTCGCTCGGCGACAAAATGATCGGGATCGGCGTGTTGGTCTGGAACACGAATTGCAACTGCCAATCCACAAGCGTGGTGGCAGAGAGAATTGCGCCAACGCGACTATCCCAAATCTCCAGCTTCCAAGTGCCATAAGCGTTTTCGCCCAGCAACACATCCAGCGATTCCTCCGGCAACACGTAACGCGGGCCGGCACTTTCATACAACGCGAATGAATCCACCCAGACACCAGACGGCGAGTTGGTGTTGAGCGGGGCAAGATTGACGATCGTGTTCGTGGCTGTGGCGGTAAAGATCAACCCGCCCTGCTGCCAGTTAGTCGTGCCGAGGAATGTGTTGGTGGCGATGCCCGGCACGAAGATTTGCGCGCCGAGCGGCGGTGAACAAACCGCTACTGCGGGCGGCGTAATCATCCCGCATTTGCCAGCGGCGCCAGCGAGATAGATGTCGCGAATCTCTGACGCAGTGAGAGGGCGATTAAAAACAGCAGGTTCGTCAATTGCACCAAAGAATGTGTTCCCCGCTGAATCACCACGCGAACCAATGGCTGCGGAAGTATTAAACGTATAAGTCGTGATATAAGGCCCAGGTGCAGGGTATGCCACCCCATTGACATAGAAGATTGTGGTAGCACCGAGTTTCGTCACAGCGACGTGATTCCAATTGGTATTAGTAACAACACCGACAGTCATGGCTGTATTATCAATTCCTACTCTGGTTAGAAACATCCGACCATCACTCAACATTCCAAGGAGGTAACCGGCAAAGCCATAACCAAAGATTGATCCTCCGTTACCAGGGAATGTGTCCTGTGAAATGACAGTGGAACTCGCTCGTTTAACCCACGCTTCTATCGTGAAGTCCTGAAGTTGTAGATTTGCCGGATTTCCGACGTTAACCATATCTCTGGTTGTTCCTCCATTAAAAACAAACCCTGCCCCGCGCTCCCCAACTCCATAGGTAGCTCCACTGCCAACCAACACCCCTGTGTTGCCATCTACTACATCAGTCGTATTACTTTCCCCCGGCCACCAACTCACGATGCCTTCCAAGCTTGCCGCCTTGCGATACGCATACCCCAGCCGATAAGTCCGTCCGGGCACCGTCACCAAGGAGCGTTGAATCATTCCTGACCGCAACGCGAGCGAGTTCGTACCAAAATTCGCCGAGTTCGTAATCACCGTGACTCTGTTCGTCGGCAAGACAGTCCAACCATCCGGCGTGGCAGGGTTCACATAATCCTGAGCTACAGTTGGAAACTCAAATTCGCTGATGTTGCTCGCCGCACCAAACGTCCCGCCCAGCGGCGGCAGCGCGAACTTCACCGGTGTCGTCGTCTTGTTCGTGTTCTCCGTGAAGACCAGATAGCTGTTCGCCGTGTTGTAGGAACTGACGGTGTAATTCCATCCAGTTGTAGCGTTCGTGTTTCCGAACTCATTCATCCGGACTTCAACGATCGTGGAAACACCCGGCCCGTAGTTCAGGGTCAATCGCGCCGCCCCATTCGTCATTCCAGTGTCGTAAAGCAACACGCCTTGATAATAAACCGTCATCTGATCCGGCACTCCAAAGAAATCGTAGTCAATCGTGACTGAGCCGACTGTCGAACCCGTGTCTATGAAGTTGGTCTGACCCGCCGGGCCACCATTCGCGTCCACCGGAATAAAATTCGTCACCGTCACCGAACTTCCAAACCCATTCGGGTCCAGTCCGCCGCGATTTTCCACCAGCAGCACGCGAGTCCCACTCGGGCTGATGAGCGTCACCGCGAGATCGGACACGCGCGGATGATCTATCCGCAGGCCGACATCCAGTTGTGCGATCTTCAAGTTGTCCGAAATGAACTGCGTGAAGTTTGTGACCGCATCATCCAACAATTGTTGTCCACCCAGCGAATTGAACGGTAGCGCAGTCGGAGGTACACCGAGCAGCACTGTGGCTGTATAGACAAACGTCTGACTCGTCGGATTGCCGTTGAACACGCCGATGAAATATCGCCCGGCGGTGAGCGGCGGCAGATCGGCCTTGTCTATCGTCAGACAGCCGCTCGAATTGATCGTCATCGTGTAATCATACGCCGTCTGCGTGGGGCGTCTGTCCTTGCGGATGTAGAGTTGAAGCGGCCGCGGGGTGGCGGAGATAATATTGAGGCAAACCGTCAGGTTCGTCGCTTCCACCGGGATGTTCTTTGAGAAATATCTCCAACTGTTCGCCGCGATGACGTTCGTCGTGGCGGCACAACCGACCGGGTCTTCGCACTGACGTTCCAGCTTGAGCTTCACTTCGTTGACACGGCCCGTTTGCGATAGAGCATCGTCGCTGAAGGTGAAATACCAAGTGCCGCCGGGTGCCTGGCCGGTGAACTCTTCAAATGTCCCGGGGCCGTCGGGTGAGATCACGGGATAGGTCGCATTGTTCACGTCCACAAACGGACCTTCCTCCGGTTCTCCGTAAAGGAAATTGTAGGGGCCGGGCGCAACGGGGCTATCAATGCCGCGATGGTTGTTCAACACCGCGAGCCGCGAGTTGTGATCCATTGTGCCGATGATGTCGCCAAAATTTTCATGCGCGATGTTGTTCGTGACGAACACGCGAAGCACAGACTCGGATATGCCGCTGAGTGAAGGGCGCGTGATGGAGACCCAACGCGTTCCTCCGGGCTGGCTCGGACTGCCATCGGGTATCCCATAACCACGCATCGGATATGCCTGCACGAATCCGTTCGCATCTTCCGCACCGAGCGGGTTCAGACTGAAGATTCCCCAGAGCTCAAACTCCGCCGCCATCTGATCCTCGGACTTCACGCCGATGTAATAGATCCGGCTATTCGCGGAGTTGGAGTAGATGACAAACTCGTCACCGCTCAGATAATTCCGTTCCTGCGACTTGAAAGAGTTCCCGATCTCAGCGGGATCAAAGGTGGTCAATGCGGCATTCGTCGAGACATACATGTCAATATCCGCATACACACGAGTTGAATTGGCCGTGCCCGATGCGAACACGCCGATGCGCGGTGTGCTGAGATCGGTCTGTTGCGAGACGAGGAACGTGGCGTTCGTGAACTCGGTCGTGTTCGTCATCGTGTAGAAGCGCCATTGGTTCGTGCTCCCGTTGGTGCTGACGAGCATCGGGGTGTTCGCACCGACGTGTTGACCCACAAGTGAACCGCTCGCAAACGTGGCCGTGGTGAAATCATTCGTCACGGAGATGATGCTGGCCTGATTCGTTCCGACAATCGGTTGCGCCGGTGGATTGTTTGTGATTGAAATCGCATTAGTGGCCTCGCCGTTGCCGGAAGAGATGACGAGCGCGTAGTCCTGCACGATGTCGTTGGTATGCGCGGTGACGGCGTTCACGTTCACGCGACGTCCGATGACAGTGATGGCGTAATTCGTGCCGAGCGCAGGCGGGATGTAGATGTTCTCGACGTTGTTGATTGAATCCGAGTTCGGCGGCGAGTTCGTGTCCCACGGGAACGTGAACGTGCTCGCGCCGGGGATGTCGTTGCCGAGATAGACTTCGCCTGTGTCGCGATTGGTGATCACAAGATCAAGATTGTTCACGAGCTTCACGCCAGCAGCGGGATTGCCCGGCGGATCCGTCCAAGCCAGCGTGACGCGCAACGGCAACGTCCGCCCTGCATCATCCAGCGTGATGAACCGCGTCTGGCTGAAACCCGTGGCGAGCGCGTTGGTGGGAGATTGGTCAACCAACTTCACAGAACTCCCGCTGTTAGGTGCGAAATTAAACGCGTTGGTGATGCCGGACGGCAGCATGTTGTTCAACTTGGGCAAACCCCAGCCCTGATAGTTGATCGAACTCTGCACTTGGAAATCGTACACGTTGCCTACGGAACGCGCGCCATTGATCAGCAACGCCTTCATCAGTGCCGGGCTGTTCGTCCTGCCCATGCCCTGCTCGAAGAATTGCTGCATCAACGCCAACGTCCCAGACACTCCAGCGGCAGACATGCTCGTGCCGGATTCGTAACGATAGTAATGCGGTGGCGACAGATTCGTGCCCGTGAGCGAATTGTTCAGGTTGCTCAACACCTGGAAATAATCGCCAAGATCATTCGTCGTGATGACGTCGGTGAAGATGTTGTAGCTGATGTCCTCGCGATTCGTGTTGAGCACGGTGTAAAACCAATTCTGTCCCACGGCTGCGCCCGGCCCAGCGGCGAGCGTCGGCGGCACACCGACGAAGTTGATGCCCACCGCTTCTGCTGTGCCGAACGGATTCGGATAATCATCGCGCCGCACACCGATGGGCATACCGGGGAACGGATCGGGTGAATTATCGTTCTCGAAAACCGTGACGGTGAAACCCACGGCGTTGTCTGGCAGGAAAATTGAGTAGTTGCGGAACGAGTTGGAGTTCACCACCTGATTGCGGAACGTCGTGTAGTGGTGATTCGTGGGATTGTAGTAGGCGATCTCGTCCCACGGAGATTGGGTGCGGGTGGAGATGACAAAAGTGCCCGGTGCAACCACGTCTGGCTTGAAGCGACCGAAGTCGCCCTCAGTGCCGATGCCCACGTTGCCGCGCGCTGAGAAGCCCGCGACCTGATTGCCCGAACTCGTCATGGCTTGCCACGGCGTGGATTCAATTTTGTTCGTGCCGACTGTTTTCGTGACGATGTTCGTGATGTCGCGCGCGAGTTC
>JANPGI010000286.1:0-2006 GCA_031423875.1 Verrucomicrobiota bacterium
CACTTGGGACAACACTGCCGCCGGACATCAGTACCGCACCAACGTGCCTGCCCCCATCGTTCCCCAGACTGGCACACCCAACAATTTCAGCATTCAAAACAACGGGGCCAGTCCCACGACGATGACGTGGTCCACCAACACTCTTCCGACTGTGGACTTGGAAACCATTGAGCCGCTCGCGTGGACGATTGAAGCCTCTATTTATCAGACCGCTACTGCCACGCATGAAACCTTCGTGGGTCGCGACGGTAATGGCGAAACCAACATCGCCGTCACCGCGCGTGCGCCGCTCTATTTCAAAACATTCAACGGACTCCTCCAAATCCTTTTCACCGACGTGGCGGGCAATGTTTATGACTTGAGCGACACGACTGGCAATCTCTCTTTGAACACTTGGTACAACGTGGCGGCAGTCAGCGACGGCACCACGCTCAGCCTCTACAAAGATTCCGGGGCGGGTTATGCGCTTGTAGGCTCGATGGCGTTGACGCCGGGCGATACACGTTTGAACTATGACAACGACAATTCCAGCACAGTGGGCGACGAGCAATGGGGCTGGAGCGTCGGGCGCGGGCGATTCAGCACGTCCGATGTGCAGATTGACGGACACGTTGACCGTTTCCTCGGATTCATCGATGACGTCCGCATCAGCGATGCGGCACTCGATGTGACGAACTTCCTTCATTACTCCACAAACGCATTCATCGTCAGCGGCCCGACGCCTGCGTTCCAGACCGTGGCCATCGGCAATCCGTTCAGCTTTACCATCGTCGCAGGTGGCGAACCGACGTTGTATTATCAATGGCGTAAAAACGGCACGCCGATCTCCGGTGCCAACAGCGCGACATACAATGTTGCCGTGTCGGTCATCGGCGACCTTGGCAATTATGACGTGGTCATCACCAACGCCTACAATTCCGTCACCAGTTCGGTCGCAGTGTTGAGCATCCATGTTCCTCGCCCGCTGACTTGGGGCGGCGTCTCCGGTGCGTGGGATACAACCTCCGCCAACTGGACGACCAACAACGGTGGTACATTCCTCTCATACATTGAAACGGACAATGTCCGCTTCGACCCGCTCGGTGCGGCGCAACCTGTCGTGACGTTGAATGCCCTCCACACACCGAGTTCAGTGGTGGTGTCCAATGCCAACTACTCGATCGCTGGCGCAAGCATCACGAGCAGTGGATCGCTTGGCTTGTCAGACAACGCATCACTCACGCTCTCCAACGCCAACAGCTTTGCAGGTGGCACAACACTCACCGGCAACAGCACTCTCCATCTGCGTACGACCAACAGCTTGGGTGCGCTGTTCATTGACAGCACTTCCACAATGCAGATGTACGGCTCGAATCAGACTGCCGCCAGTCTGTCAGGCTCTGGCGTGATCACCTCCACCAACGGCGCACCTGTGTTGACCTTTGGCGGCAACAACCTTAACGCCACATGGAGCGGCAGTATCACCAACAGAGGTGGCAATCCGAGCTTCATCAAAGTCGGCACAGGCACAAACACATTCACAGGTACGAACTATATGGCGGGTGCCACTGCGAGCCAGGTCAACGGCGGCGCGTTGATCTTCCCTGCTGGCAGCGCACTTGTCACGAATGGCACTGCGGAATTCTGGATCGCCCAGAACGCGGGCACAGGCTACGTTGAAGTCAACGGCGGCACTCTGGCAGTCAATAACTGGCTGGTAGCTGGACGCAACGCTGCTAGCGCAAACGGCACGTTGGTGATCAACAGCGGCACGATCAACAAGACCGGCGGCGGAAACATCATCGCCGGATCACTCGGTGCCACGGGCGCGATCATCGTCAATGGTGGTCAGGTGCTGAACAACTCGATGCTCTTGCTCGGCGAAAACGCCACTGCAAACGGCATACTTCGTTTGAACGGCGGTTTGATTCAAGCCACACAAATCCGTTCATTCGGAACGGCGCCTGTCAGCTCCATCGCCTACTTCAACGGCGGCACGCTTCAAGCCGTCGCAGCCAGCACGGACT
>JANPGI010000287.1:0-2567 GCA_031423875.1 Verrucomicrobiota bacterium
GCAGATCACATAAAATGACATCGGGCCGCTCCTTGCTGACCATTTCCAATCCCGCTTCGCCATCGCCCGCCTCCAACACGAGCCAACCCTCCATTGAGAGAACTTCCGCCATCAACGCCCGGTAATCGGCGTCGTCGTCAATGATGAGAACTTTTTTGGTCGAAATCATTTTGCGATGTGGCGAATGCTGCGCGCACACTACGTCACTGTTCCACGGTTGGAAATTAAAAATCCGGCTGCACTCCAAACTCTGTATGCGATAAAAACGAGTGAGGTGGTTCGCTGCTTGCCCCGGAGCGCGGGACTATGTCCCGCAGCACTTTGCAACTTCAAGCCGCCTCCAACAACCTGAAACCTCTCAGCCAACGCAAGCCGCTGCGGGTCACAGACCCGCGCTCCGCCCTAGTTCGCGTGGGAGAAGATGCGGCGGAGCTTGCCCAGCATCGCTTCTGAGTAACGTTCCCCCGCAGTCAGCACGCGCCCGTGAATCTGGATTTCGTCCACGGCTGCGAGCGTCATGCAGAAGTCCACATCATGCAACGGACGTTCGCGGCGGATGCGGCGGATCCAGCGGCGCATGTCGCTGACTTCCTCGATCTCGATCTTCTGGCCGGGATGGAATGAAATGCCCCACTCGCTCTTCTTGATGAAGTCGTCGCTTTCCTTCTTGTCGTCGAACCACGCGTCGCCGAGCAGGATGCAGACAGAGCGGCCTTTGCTCTCGCCCAGCCGATAAAAAACGATGGGCGTATCCGACTCGCAGAAGTGTTCGTAGGCGATCTCGATGGATTCCTGCGGCACGGGCGAGAAGCGCGTCTGGAAACCGATGTGAACACCGCCGGGCACGTCCGCCTTCTTCTCGAAGCAAAGATTCTCCTCGAAGATCCAAAGCAAGTCGGTGGACAACTTGCGTTCGGCGAGAAGCTTCTTCCACGCGTCGAGTGCGGTGGAAAGGTTGGGACGGGAAATAGGCGCAACTGAATTCATCGCGGGAGTCTAGTGAAGCAGGTTCAAATTTCAAACCGGTAATCGCGCAAAAATTGTAGCTGGCTAGCTGCGGAGCAGCGGTAGAAGTTAGCCTACGGCGCGAGCCGTGGGTTCTGGTGGAAACAATTCAAGCCCCGGCAGGGGCGGAAAAAAATCTGTGAAGTTCTGTCGCCCCTGCCGGGGCTTGTCGGTTCTGCGCTTTTCCCACGGCTCACGCCGTGGGCTACCATCTGGCGCAACTCCGTTGCTGAATCCCGGCTTCGGAGTTCGGGTTAACGCTCATTTCAGAATAAAAACTGTGCTGGACAGAAACTTGCACCCGGAATAGCGTCGCGAGATGAAACGAGATAGACGGAAATCATCGCCGTCCATTATTGGTTAGCCGTCATCGCACGCCATGTGGATTCAGCGCACACCAGAAGAAGTCGCGAAGTGGAACGACGCCACACAACAAGAGGCGCGTTCGTCCGGGCGTCTCATCGCAGGTATTGTGCTCGTGCTAGTTCCATTGCTACTAGCTGGGGGTTGGCTTGTCAGTTTTCGTGCCGGAGCAGCAGTTCAGCAGAGCGCATCCGGCAGCTTCTGGATTCGCCTACCGATTTTCGTCATCGTCACACTCCCGATTGCGTGGTTCATTTACCAACGAGAGAGTCGGAGCGAGTTGGCCAAGCTTACCCGACAGACGATTTGCCCGAAGTGTGAGGCCGGAGGCGAGGGCAACGACGGAGCGGCCTGCAAGTGCGGAGGCGCTTTTGTTTCGCGAAGCACGGTGAGATGGGTTGATGAGAGTTGAGTATGATTTTGACGGCTAATACCGAGATAGGCAGAAGTATCTGGTTGGTTCTGACAAACCCGCTTTCACCGGGAAAGTAAAAGCGTCAGCCCGTGACACCGGTTTTGCTCTTCTGAAACCACTCTACGAAAAGCGGGATGCCTTCCGCAATCTTCACTCTTGGATTGTATTCGAGCTTGGCCCGCGCCTTGGACACGTCGGCGAACGTGATCGGCACATCGCCGGGTTGCGTAGGCTGGCGATTGATGATGGCTTTCTTGCCGATAGCTTTCTCCAATAACTCGATCAACTGGCTCAACGTGACAGTCTGTGATTCACCAAGGTTGAACACCTCGAAGCCAAATTCCTTCCGCGTGCAAGCCATCACGCCGTCCACAATGTCTGTGATGAACGTGTAATCCCGCGCCGTGCTGCCGTCGCCAAACACAGGGATGGGTTTCCCGGCGGAGATCAGATTCGCGAACTTATGGATGGCGAGATCAGGTCGTTGACGCGGGCCATACACGGTGAAGAAGCGGAGCATGATCACGTCCAGCCCGTAGATGTGATGATAAACGTGGCCGAGTGCTTCGCACGCGAGCTTGCTGGCGGCGTAGGGCGAGATGGCGGAAAAGATCGGATCGCTCTCGGAGAATGGCACTTTGGCATTCACGCCATAAACCGACGACGACGACGCGATGGTGATCTTCTTCACGCCATTGAGCCGCGCTGCTTCAAGGACGTTGACCGTGCCCTCTACATTGACGCGTTGATAAAGCGCTGGCTCTTCCAAACTCGGCCTCACGCC
>JANPGI010000288.1:0-6875 GCA_031423875.1 Verrucomicrobiota bacterium
GCGGCGATGCCTCCGACGAGATGATTCATCTGGGGATCGGGGTTTGAAATATTAAACACGGTTAACAGCCAATCCCCCGCGCAGAAGCAGGCGATGAAACCTTTCGCTAAGTCCACGAACAGCACAAAGATCCCAGGGCCTGTGCCGAGAGTGCGGAAAACATTCGTGGCGCCCATGTTCTTGCTGCCCACGGTGCGAATGTCCACACCGCGCGCTTTGGCGACAAGAAACCCCGTCGGTATCGAGCCGAGGAGATAGCCAGTGATCGCAGTGATGATATAACCCGTGATGTCCACGCGGGGATGTTAGTCGGGAAAAGTTGGAGGATGAAAGATGAAAAACATTGAGCGGCGGAGGATAAGCGTAAAGTTGCCGTTTTGCACGACAGCCAAGAACCCCACGCCTCGTCAGTAGGCTCGCTCTACCGATCACACATGGATGCAGCCGCGCATTGGCGATTGGCTTTCGCAAATTGGCGTTGTTACACCTGCTCTGATTCGTTTCACTATGCCGCACTCAAATCAAACATGAATATATCCCTCGTCAGAAAGTTTGTCGTCGCTGTTGTCGTGGCGCTCTTCGCTTGCGGTCAACTCACCGCCGCCACGGTCAACATCCAGACCGACAAGCCCGGTCATAAAGTCGCGCCGACACTTTGGGGTGTGTTCTTCGAGGACATCAATCTCTCTGCCGACGGCGGCATCTATCCTGAACAGGTTCGCAACCTGTCGTTCGAGGACGCGGAGAAGCCGGACAACTGGACGTTCGCAAGCGTGGGCGATGGCAAGAGCGAGGCGAGCATTGATACGTCGCGGCCGCTGAATCCGCTGAACAAGCGCAGCCTGCGCGTGAAGTTGGACGGCGCGTTCACGCTTGAAAACATTGGTTACTATGGCATGGGCATCGCCAAAGGTGAGGGCTATACGTTCAAGGTCGCGTTGCGTGCAGATAATTTCACCGGGCCGCTCACCGTCAAACTCCTCGGGGCGGATGGAAAAGTTCTCGCGTCCGGTGATCTGAAGAACATCAGCGGCGGTTGGAAGTATCAGAGCATTGACCTGACCGCTACGGGCAGCGATGCGAAGGCGAAATTGCAACTGTCTGCGTCCGGCAGCGGCACGTTGTTTCTCGACATGGTTTCGCTCCTGCCGAAGACGACATGGAAGAACAGCGGATTGCGTCCCGATCTGGCCGAAGCGGTGAACGCTCTCAAGCCGAGCATCTATCGTTTTCCCGGCGGCTGCTGGGTCGAGGGCGAGACGATGGACAAGATGTATAACTGGAAGAAAACCATCGGCAACGTGGACGCACGCACACCGCTCTGGAACATCTGGCAGTATTACGCCACTCACGGTCTGGGTTATCACGAGTATCTGCAGATGTCCGAAGACCTCAACGCCGAGCCGCTTTTCTGCATCAATGTTGGCATGTCGCACAAGGAAGTCATCCCGATGGATCAGATGGGGCAATGGGTGCAGGACGCGCTTGATGCGTTGGAATATGCGAACGGCCCGACGAATTCATTCTGGGGCGGACTCCGGGCGAAAGCCGGTCATCCCGCACCGTTCAACATGAAGTATCTGGAGATCGGCAACGAGAACGGAACACAGGCTTACAATGATCGGTGGGCACTGTTCTACAAAGCCATCAAAGCCAAGTATCCCGACGTGCAACTCATCGCCAACGATTGGCAGCGCAACGTCCCGAAAGACCCGAAGCCCGATCTCGTGGACGAACATTATTACAGCACGCCGGAATTTTTCATGCAGCAAGCGCATCGTTACGACAATTACGACCGCAATGGCCCGAAGATTTTCGTGGGTGAATACGCGGTCACGCGCAACACCGGCAAGGGCAATCTGCGCGGGGCGATCGGTGAGGCCGCGTTCATGACCGGCTTGGAGCGCAACTCTGACATCGTGGCGATGGCGGCCTACGCGCCGCTGTTCTGCAATGCCAATCATAAACGCTGGCCCGTGAACTTGATCAACTTTGACAGCACGCGCTGGTTCGGCATCCCCAGTTATTACGTGCAAAAACTGTTCAGCGAACATCGCGGCGACGTGGTGTTGCCCACCGAGGTGGAAGCGGGAACGATTGAAGAGAAAGCTCCGACGGGCGGCATCGGCGTGGGGACATGGAACACGGCGGCGGAATACAAAGACATCAAGTTGACCGCGCCAGACGGAAAAGTTTTGTTCACCTCCGACTTCAGCAAGAACAGTGACGGCTGGAAAATTCTCGGCGACGGCGCGAAGTGGAGCGTCGTGGATGGCGCGTTCCGGCAGACGGCGGAGAGGGAATACATCCGCGCCATCATCGGCGACAAATCTTGGACGGATTACACGCTCACGCTCAAGGCGCGGAAGATTTCCGGGCAAGAGGGTTTCCTCATCTTGTTTCACATCGCTGAAGATGACGATCGCAACTGGTGGAACATCGCCGGTTGGAACAACACGCAGCATGGCGTGGAATTTGGCGAGACGCTCGACGGCAAACGCGGCAGCGTGGAGACGGGCCGCTGGTATGACATCAAGATGGAGGTCAAAGGCAACAGTGTGAAATGTTCGCTCGACGGCAAGGTCATCCACGACATCAAGAACAAGGGCAGTGTCACGCGCGGATTGTTCGCGAGCGCGGTTCAGGACACCAAGTCTGGCGAGATCATCGTGAAGGTGGTCAACTGTGCCGCCGGGCCCACTGAAACTGAAATCAACCTCAACGGCGCGAAGAAACTCGCCGCATCCGCCGAGGCGATCATCCTCACCTCCGAGAATGCCAAGGACGAAAATACGCTGGAAGAGCCGACTAAAGTTTCGCCCAAGAACGCGATGCTCAAACTCAGCGGCAACAAGATCAAACACGCATTCCCCGGCAACTCAATGACGGTGATCCGCGTCAAGGCGGCTAAGTAAGCAGTGGGATTTGTCCAGGACGCATACGTCGCATGAGTCGTATGCGTCCTATTTTCCACCGCGTTCGCTTGAAGCTTTTTCAATCACAGGCTTCGGCGTCAGCGCGGTGATCTTCTTGCGGATGCCGATGGCGTCGGTGTAGTCAGGATCCTCTTCGAGCAGCTTCTCGTAATTCTTCCGCGCGAGTTCGTGGTTCTTGGCGGCGGTGTATTTCTCGCCGAGAGTCAGGCGCAGGCGGATGCGTTGTTGAGGCGAAGGATCAAGGGTGAGTGTGCGTTCATAGGCGGCTATGGCCGAAGCAGGCTTCCCTTGTGCGACGTAAAGTTCGGCGAGCTTTTCCGTCAACACCGCACTCTCCTTCGTCATCGGCGTGTCTTCGAGAATGGCCGCAAGTTCCGCCGCGCTCATGCCTTGGTTGCGGCTGAGATTGGCGAGCCGGAGGGTGGACCAATCGAGGAGCTTGCTTTTGCTTGCGACGAGTGATTGATGAAGTTCCTGAGCTGATTTGCCGAATGGACGATAGAGCGGATCGCCAACGACGGTGGTTTGCCAGGAGAGAATCGTCTGCGACGCGCAGGCCGCCTCGCCGAACGTGAACCCGTAATACATCCATCGTCCCGCGAACGCCGAGACATCCGGCGTGCCGGTGAGATAGGGTTCGTCCACCGTGCCCATTGTGCAGGTGGCGCCTTTGGAGAGAAGTGGCCCGACCCAGTTGTGGTTCGTGATGCGCAGGGACGATGCGCTGAACGAATGCAGATGATATGCGAATGCTCCCGGCATGAACTCCACCTTTGGCAACACGAACGGCCCGCTCACATTTTCACGATACCAACCCATGTAGATCGCCACCTGACTGAGCGGAAAGCTCGCGGGGAACGTATCACCACCTTCATCCACGATGGTGTCGTAGCCGACAAGTTGTGCGACTTGTGATGCGTTACGGATCCATTCGTCGCCGATCTTGTAGCCGGGATCAGCGATGTTGCGGAGATCAAAGTAGGCGCGTCCCCACAAGCCTTCAGCTTCCGCCTGCAATGCTTTCTCCACGAGTCCACGCGCGAGTGCGGGCGTCGGGCCGTCGAGTCTAGCGACGATCAACACGCCATTCGTCGGGTGCAACAGGGTTGCATTTGTCGTCGTATAAAGATTGTTCACGAGCGGTCCGGCGAGCGTATAGCCGGAGTAAGTCAACGGCAGACAAGCGAGTTCACTGTCCACGGCAGCTTCGTTGCGACGCAACTCCGGGCGCATGGTGGCTTCTTCGGCTTCAACAAGGCTCGTGTCCCGCCGGATCTTCAGCGGCACGCCGTAGCAGAGCACCGCGTAACGGATCTTGGACTCGACAACTTTTCGTGTGACGCGGACGCGTGTGCCGTTCGTGCCGGGAAGATCGCCACGCCCGGTTCGCCAGAGGTTGAGGTCTTCAAGCTTCTTGGCGAGCGGCCGCTGCAATTCGTTGCGGAACTCCTCTCGCGACATCTCCTCGCCGTCGGTCATGTTGAAGCCGAGGATTTGTTGTGGGGGGACTACGCGTTTACGCGCATAAAAATCAGCAAGAGCCTTGGACTCCGGCAGGCGCGAGTTATAGATGACCACGACTTCATCGCCGGGATTTGCCGCCCAGCAAGTCCATGCGCTGATCAAAACCACCAATGCTGATAAAAATCTCTTCATGCTTCGATGTCGGCGGGAGCGTGTTGCGGGAGGTGTGCGCCGTCAAGATTTTAGGGCGACGCAGTCGCAACAGAAACGGAAGAATGAATTGATCGCTGCGGGAAGAGTAAGAAAACAATCACATCTCGGGACTTGGAGATGTAGTTTCCATGCAAGCCGGGAGCATGTTCAGCTCACAAAATCATAATCGTAAGGTTTGCGCATCTCACGGGCGAGTTGGGCGTTCGCTTCTTTCGCGTTGTCGCCAACGAACAGTTCGGCAGCCGCATCCCAACGGAACTTTTTGCCGAGCAGCAACGCGATGACGATGAGGTGTCCCACAGATGCAGAACGATGCCCAGCTTCTACGTGGCTGATCGGTGTTTTGCGCGAGCGGACGCAATTGAAAAAATTCCCCATGTGATCGGTGCTGACCTCGAGGCGCGCGGCTTTGTCCGGCAATGCTGTTTCGATGATGCTCTCGTGACTCGCATCGAGGTTGCTGCGGTTGACCCAAATCCAGCCGTCGCTGCCCTCGAACTTCACACCATTGCGCTGACCGTCCTGTTTGATCACCGCACCATAAGGACTGTCATCGGGCGTGGTGCGAACAATTTGTTTCACGCCATCAGCCCAAGTGAGCGTGGCTTCAAATTCGTGAGGCGTGGTGTAGCCGCCGGGAGTTGTCTCCGCCAGCGCGCGAGCCTCGATCTCCATCGGCCCGTCCTGACCGATGGCCCAGCGCGCGATGTCATTGTGATGCGCGCCCCAATCTGTGACCGGGCCACCGGAGTAGTCGAACCACCAACGAAAGTTCTGATGGCAACGTTCCTTCAAATAATCTACCTGCGGTGCTTGGCCGAGCCAAAAATCCCAGTTGAATCCTTCGGGCACAGGCTGTGTTTGAAATGGCCCGCCGCGAATCCCCGCTGGAACGAACACGGTCACCTGTTTTAATTTACCGATGCGTCCATTGCGAACGAGATCACATGCGAGCCGGAATTTTTTATCGCTGCGCTGTTGCGTGCCGGTTTGAAGCACGATACCGCTGGAGCGGACAGCCTTCACCAGCCGCTTGCCTTCATCAATCGTCAACGTCAGCGGCTTCTCGCCATAGACATCTTTCCTGGCTTTGGCAGCGGCAAGATTGACGAGCGTGTGCCAGTGATCGGGCGTGGCTTGAATGATGATCTGAATGTCATCACGCTCCATCACTCTGCGGAAATCAGTGAACTTGGAGGGCGATTTGCCGTTCTTCGTGAATTGTTTTGCAGCCGCGTCCACATGGTTTTGATCCACGTCGCACACCGCCAAGATGTCGCCAAACCGGCTCGCGTTCTGTGCATCGCCGCGCCCCATCCCGCCACAACCGATCAAGGCTACGCCGGGGCGATCATTGGCGCTGGATGTTTTTACCGGAGCTTCAGTCGCCGCGAGTTCGCGTTGCACAAACCAGACGGGCAGACCGGTGGCAGCGGCCACAGTTGTGCAACGTGATAGAAAGCTGCGTCGGGAAATGTTAAACGACTTGGTCATGGGACAGTAATTGCGGCTTCGACAAGAAAGGTCAAGCCGAAGACAGGTTGGCTGGTTCGGTAACGCGTCCGCCAAGATTGATTCTCCGTGTGTCGCACCCTCCTCACTCAGGCTTGGCAATTTGACATCGTCGCTGGCTTCACTACTTTCCACGCGCATGTCTGAACCAGATTCAACCGCCGCCGAAACCGCCGAGCCTCGCGATGCGCAAATCCCCTATGCCCGCGCCACCATCCACGCGCCACTCGGCCAGATGGACGCCGCGAAAAAAGCCGCAAGCCGCGCACTGGAAGTTGAACCCGCAATTCGCGGAAGCGGCGGTGTTGCTTCAGCAATTGAGGCAACAGTAGTTTGCTTTCAACCCGGAACAGTGACCGCAGAGTTTTGATTACGGCAGGAATGGATAGACTACCAACGCCGCACGCGATAGAACCGCTGAGAACCAAGAGATGTCGGATCAGTTAAAACCAAATTCGTCCCGTTCCCTGCGACCAATGGCAACGCAATCCAATCGCCAACGGAGAGGGATTCTTTGTATTCCATGCGATAGACGTAACCGCTTTGCGTCGGGATTGTGACACTCAGACCGTTGCTCGACAGAACCGGGTTGCTCATCGGCGCGTTTTGAACCGGCGGACCGCCACCAACTTGCGCAAGTGAATAAGCAGTGGCTGCGCCGATCGAGACGACGTTTGTTAATCCGGTTGGGACGTTCGTCGCGGGACCGCCGGATCCCCATGCCACAACAGTGCCGTTTTTCCTCAAGCC
>JANPGI010000289.1:0-1856 GCA_031423875.1 Verrucomicrobiota bacterium
GACGCTGCTTTTAGTGAAAGTCGAGTTTAGACTTAAAGCAGCCCGTAGCCCTATTGCAGCGGTTGTTTCAGCGTTAAGCTGTGCGGGGACGCTGCACGGTCAACACCGTGGCAGCCGTAAAGCCAGCCGTCCGGCCCCCACTTGAATGTGTTCAATGTCTCATGCGTGTCCTGCCAGCCCCAACCGTCGAGCAGGATTTTCGGTTTGCCAGCGGGTTTCGGTTCGTCGCCGTCCGCAATCGGAACAAACATGAGATACGGGGCCGCCCCAACCCACACGCCGCCAAAACCGACTTCGATGCCGCTGACAAAATTCAAGTTCTCCAGGAACACCGTGCGCCGATTGAATTTCCCATCGCCGTCCGTGTCCTCAAACACGAGGATGCGATCCTTGCCAGCAAAAATGTCTTTGAGTTGCTCGGGCGTGGGATTGCCAGAACCTTCAGACTTGGGTGGCGTCCCGACACGATTGGGATACGTGTAGGATTCCGCAACCCAGAGCCGACCGCGATCATCAATGGAAAACGCGATGGGTTGTTTCACATCCGGCTCACCGGCGAACAGCGTGGCCTTGAAACCCGGCGGCAGAATCATTTCACGCGCGGCGTCTTCGGGCGAAAGGCCGGCGAACTTGGGTTGTTGCGCGGTCGCGGAGAATCCTATGGCGAGAAGGAGCAAAGATGTCGCCGAGAGATTGATGAGGGAGTAAATGTTTTTCACGCAAGTGAGTTTTGGTTTCTCGCACGAAACTATTCAACTGCCAGAATGGTTGCACGCTCAATTCCTCAGAGCGACTGAAAGCGGGTGTGAAGGTAGGGCGCGTCACTCTGTGCGCGCCGTTGTCTATCTTGCCAAGCCCGGTGCGCACGAAGTGACGCGCCCTACCGATTCAGTCGTGTTTCTTCGATGCATCGCACCCGCTGTACGCAGTGCTGCCGGGACGACAAGTCGTCCCGGCAGAAAAAGCAGCGAGAATCCGCCGCACTGCGACAAATCACTTGCCCAGCAACTTCAGCGCAGCCTCCGCCATCTTCGGCGCGGTGAGGCCGTGCTTCACATACAACTCTTCAGCGAGATAGGCGGACTGGCCAAACTCGTTATTGATACCAAGCGACTTTACGGTGTGTGCGATGCCCGCATTGGACAGCGCGTGCGATACCTGCGCACCCATGCCGCCGACGATTTGATGGTCTTCGATGGTCACGACTTTGCCACAGGCTTTCACGGCCGCACCGATGGTGGCGAGGTCCACTTGATTCACGAAGGGATTGCTGATGACGGTGGCTTTCACGCCTTTCGCCGCGAGCAGCTTTCCAGCTTCGATCGCTTTGTTCACCAACACGCCGCAACCGATAAGCACGACATCGCTGCCGGTGGACAGCACCTGCGCCTTGCCCCACGGATACTGTGCGCCTTCGATCCACGTCAGCGGATAATTTTCGCGTCCGACGAAGAAGAGATAGCTGTTGCCGTCCTTGCCCGCCGCGCGGTCGGCGGCGAATTGTTTGATGGCTTGATACATCAATGACTCGGCCTCATCCGAGCAGCTCGGCGCGATGACGACGGTGTGTGGAATCGCGCTGGTCGCCGCGATGTAAGTGGTGGCTTGGTGTGATGCACCGTCCGCCGCGTCTTGAAAACCGACGTGCGAGAACATCGCGATGACGGGTGACTGCGAGAGCGCGGCCATCGTGAGTGGGAGATTGCCCTTGGTCACGCCGAATTGGCCGAACGTGTCCACGATCGGAATGAAGCCCGACTTCGACAAACCGGCGGCGGTGCTGATCATGTTCGATTCGGCGATACCGACTTCGATGTAGCGGTCTGGAAAACTTTTTTGAAACAAACTGATGCCCG
>JANPGI010000290.1:0-2738 GCA_031423875.1 Verrucomicrobiota bacterium
AAAGTCATGTTCGACAAGAATCCGAACAACGAATTCTTCGTCGAGGAAAGTTTCCCGCTCGAATGGATGTATCCTCATCTCACTCCGTTCGGCGTCATCATGAAGATCAACCGCAAGCCTCTCCCCAGCTTCACGGAAGACATCTACGAGCGCGATCACCAATTCTGGTCACAATTCTCCGAACGTCTCATCGGCAACTGGATCACCTACGACACTCCCGTCAGTAACATCGTGGCGTTCGTGGAGAAAATTTATCTGCGCCACAACTGGGGCGGGTTGACCGAGGGACAAAAAAAGTTCGCACGCGATGACAACGGTCAGAAGGCATTCTCCAAACTCCGTAGTTCCATCGGCGGCGTCTATGCGTGGCGGCTCGGCCCAAGCTGCCCGCCGGAATTTGCGCCGAAAAGTCCTGCGGAAAAACTTCGCCTCTACAAGGAGGCCGACTTCACATTCCGCCAAGCGTTCGCCTTCTGCCCGTACAGCCCGGAAGCCTTGTTCCGCTACGTGCAATTGTTGATCCAGCCGCCTGCTGGCATCGCGCCGCGTTTCGACGACGCATTGCTCATCGCCAAGACCGCACAGAAGCTCGATCCCTACAACGGCCAGATCGCTGGCTTGATCGGTAATCTTGAATCCTACAAAAAACAGATGGGGCAATTTGGCAGCGCACAAAAGCTGGAGGACGAAGTCCGCAAGAATCCAGAGAACCTCACCGCTGCATTCAACCTCGGCATCTACCACCTCCAATCACAACAGTTCGATCAGGGCTACGCCGTCATGGATCGCATCGTGGCCAGCCCCAAGGTTGAATTGCAGATGCTGGCGAACATCATAGACATCTACAAACAGTTGAATAATTTCGCCAAGGTTGAGGCCGGACTGACGCGATTGACTCAATTGCAACCCAACAGCCCGGAGGCTTGGTATGATCTCGCCGCCATCCGCACCACGATCGGCAAGAATCCCGAGGGATTGCTCGCCGTCTCCAACGCCATCAAACTGAGCGACTCGCGCCGCGCCACAAATCCTGCAGCTAAAGACATCACCGCCGTCGCCAAGAGTGATCCCTACATCGCGCCGCTCCGCGCGCTGCCAGAATTCCAGAAGCTCGTGGCGCAGTAAGGTGTGTTTTACGGAACGCCGCCTTGAGGCGGCAGCTACGTGGTAAATCGCGCAGCTGCCATCGGAAGGCGGCGTTCCCATTTCAAAACTTTGTAAGCGACGAGGTGACGAGTCGTTCCGGTGCAGCACTCCTTACGTCGTGCCCGACAGTTTTGAATGAGCCTTTGAAGTTTGCGGTTTCATTTCGGGTCAGATTCCCGAATCCTGTCCGCGAGACTATGCGAGCCGTTCTTAAATCCACCGTTGCCTTGGTCGCCCTGCTGACACTGGTTTTCCAAACCAACTCCGTCGCTCGCGCAGAAACGGTTTCCATCGTCATCTCGACCGATCCCACGCCGCGTGTGATGTTTGGGGCGGAGAAATTGGTGGAGGCACTCAAGGCGGTGAAATTGGACGCGGTGGTAGTTGTTCGCTCTGAGCCAAAGACCGGGCCAAAGATTTATGTGCTTTGTCCGCGCTCGACAGGAAGTCCGCGCGAGGGTTTTTGGTTGAGCCATACCAAACCTGACGGCTACCCAACCATTCTTGGCGAAGATGATACCGGCACGCTTTACGGCTGCCTAGAGTTGGCAAAACGGATTTGCGAGGTCGGGAAAATCCCATCTGGTCTTAATTTCTCTGACAAACCCTCCATGACCCTCCGCGGCACCTGCGTCGGGATGCAGAAGACCTACATCCTGCCAGGCCGCAAAGTTTACGAATATCCCTACACGCCTGAATTGTTCCCGTGGTTCTACGACAAGGAACTCTGGCGCGAGTATCTCGACTCCCTCGTCGCCAACCGCATGAACACTCTTTACCTCTGGAACGGCCACCCGTTCGCATCGCTGGTGAAGTTAAAAGATTACCCCGAAGCGGTTGAGGTGTCCCCCGAAATATTCGCGCAGAACGTCGAGATGTTCCACTGGCTCACGAGCGAGTGCGACAAACGCGGCATCTGGCTCGTGCAGATGTTTTACAATATCTTTCTGCCGAAACCGCTCGCCGAGAAGCACGGCATCTCCACCCAACTCGCCGCGCCCACGCCGCTCGCGTCTGATTACACACGCAAGTCCATCGCGGAATTCGTGAAGCAATATCCAAACGTCGGCTTGATGATCTGCCTCGGCGAAGCCTTGCAAGGTACGGAGAACCAAATCAACTGGGCCACGAACACAATTCTCCCCGGCGTTCACGACGGAATGAGCGCCGCCGGATTAAAGGAAGAACCACCCGTGGTCATCCGCACGCACGCGATGAATCCCGAAGCCATCATGCCCGCGTGCTTCACGGTCTATTCCAACCTGTTCACCGAAACGAAATACAACGGTGAATCGCTCACGACCTACGAACCACGCGGCAAAGCAGCCGAGACACACCGCAACATGGCGAAGCTCGGACCGCACCTCGTCAACGTCCACATCCTCTCGAACCTCGAACCCTTCCGCTACGGCGCGCAGCGCTTCATCAAGAAGTGTATGCAAGCCTCGCGCGACCGGCTTGGAGCAAGCGGGCTGCACCTCTATCCACTTGCGTATTGGAACTGGCCTTACTCGCCGGACATCGCGAATCCGCCGCTCAAGCAATGGGAGCGCGACTGGATTTGGTTCGAGGCTTGGGCGCGTTACGCATGG
>JANPGI010000291.1:0-10673 GCA_031423875.1 Verrucomicrobiota bacterium
ACAAGTAATTCGTCGCTCTGGAAAAACTAGACTTCACGCAGGCGGGCTTGAAAAAGCCCGCCTGTTTTTTTATTCGCGCTGCCCGGCGACATTGGAGCGATGCGCTTGCTCTATTCCTATGGATGTGTGATTGAAAGGAAATGTCTCGGCTAAACGTGCACCTCAGTTCAGGAGGCGAGAATTACTTCAATGCCCTTCGCGCGAAGTTGCCCGACCAACTCTGCTGGCGCTTCGCTGTCCGTGACGATGGTGTGGACTTTCGAGAGATCGCAGAGTTGCGAAACGGAGCGGCGACCGAACTTCGTGTGATCCAAGCAGAAGATGACTTTCGCGGCGGCGCGCATCATAGCGAGCTGGATGTCAATCAGCAGGCCATGCGAGTTGGTGATACCTTCCATCGTGATGCCGCCGGAACTCATGACGGCGATGTCGGCGTGGATTTTTGAAAACGCTTCCACGGCGAGCGGGCCGACGAGCACGCCGAGGCGTGGATAAATCACGCCGCCGCTCAGGACGAGTTCCACTTTGCCAGCGGAGGAATAGAGATTCGCAACGGGCAGGGAATTGGTCACGATTTGGGGCGCTTTGTCTTCGAGATATTTCGCGACGTGGAAAGTCGTCGTGCCCGCGTCAATGATCACACTTTGATTCGGTCGGATGAGTTCGGCGCAGGCGCGACCGATGGCTTCCTTCGAATCGAGTTGATGCGTGTCGCGCGCGGAGAAGGTGAACTCGTCGGACTTCGGCGTGACGATGCGCGCGCCGCCGTGGGTGCGTTTCAGGTTTCCGGCGGCTTCCAAGACTGTGAGATCGCGGCGCACGGTGGACGCGGACGACCCGACGTGCTTGGCTAAGTCTTCAAGCGACGCAAACTCAACCTCCTGGAGATAGGCCTCCAACCGGTGTTTTCGCTCTTCTGACGTCATTCTGGCAACAGTCTGATAGATGTTGGAAGATTTTGCAAGATATTTGTTGACGGATGACTCGAAACAGTCAAGACTTGGCGCGTTATGGCAATTGCTGCATCCGCTCCGCACAGAGCCGTCGTCGAACACATGGTTCGGCAGGCGGTTTACTCGCGCCTCGGCAAACCGCTGCCCCGCGCGGCGTCCGCGCCGAATCCGCTCGTGGTGAACATCAGCGCGCGTCATTGCCATCTCACACCTGAAGCGGTCGAAGCGCTCTTCGGCAAAGGTCATCAACTCACCGTTCACAAGTGGCTTTATCAGGAAGGGCAGTTCGCGGCGAAGGAAACCGTGACGCTCATCGGCCCGCGCAGTCGCGTGATTTCAAACCTCCGCATCCTCGGTCCGTGCCGGAGTCTCAATCAGGTTGAACTCGCTTACACCGACGCTATCGCACTTGGCTTCGATATTCCCTTGCGCGCATCCGGCGACATCAAAGGCACCCCCGGCGCGATGCTCATGGGCCCGAACGGATTTTTTGAAATGCCCGACGGCGTGATCCGCGCTTTGCGTCATGCGCACTTGAGTCCAACCGATGCCGATTTCTACGGCGTGAAGCACGGCGACATGATGAAGCTCAAGATCGGCGGCGATTGCGGCATCACGCTCGACAAGATGCTGGCCCGCGTGGACAAGAGTTTCAAACTGGAAGTCCACATTGACACCGACGAAGGCAATGCGTGCAATTTGCAGCCCGACACACCGGTTGAATTGATCAAATAATTTTCGCGACCGAACCAATTAACACCCAAACAGGAGAAAACAAAATGAGTGAAGCATTAGGAATGATCGAAACCAAAGGCTACATCGGCAGCGTGGAAGCTAGTGATGCCATGGTCAAAGCAGCCAACGTCAAGTTGGTCAAAACCATCCCCATCGGCGGTGGTCTCATCACCGTCCTCGCGCAGGGCGATGTCGGCAGCGTGAAAGCCGCCGTGGACGCGGGCTCGAAAGCCGCCGCCAAAGTCGGCGAACTCGTCAGCTCGCACATCATCGCGCGCCCGCACGAAGACTTGTTGAAAGCCTTCGGCATCACTACCGCCGCGAAATAATCCATCAACTCTCAACCAAGAACTAAAACTATTATGGCACAGCAAGCAGTTGGAATGATTGAATGCAAAGGTCTTTGCGCGCTCATGGAAGCGTGCGATGCCGCGCTCAAAGCCGCGAATGTCACCATGACCGGCTGGGAAAAAGTCGGCAGCGGATACGTCACCGGATTTTTCCGGGGAGATGTCGCCGCCGTCAAAGCCGCCACCGACGCCGGTGCCGCCGCCGCCGCGCAAGTGGGCACGGTGATCGCCGTCCAAGTGATCCCGCGTCCACACGACGATCTGGGAATTTTGGGCAAGTGGCTGCAATGAATTAGGAGTTGGGAGTTAGCAGATAGGAGTTAGGGCCGAACCCAACTTCCAACTGCCATCTCCCATCTGCCAAAATGAAAATTCTCGTCGCTAATATCGGTAGCACGTCGTTGAAGTGGCGGTTGTTCGACTTCTCGAACAACGCCGAACGCCTTTTGCACAAAGGCGGCTTTGAGCGCGTGGCCGATTATCCGAAGGCGATCGAGGATTGCCTCGCGCAACTCAAAGACGCTGGCGCAATCGCAAGCGAAAGTGAGCTTGCGGCGGTGGGTTTCAAAACCGTCGTCGCGAAAAACGTCAGCGGCTGTGTGCGACTCGACGAACGCGCGCTCGGCGCGATGGAGGCTTACAACGGCCTCGCGCCCGCTCACAATCCGCCCTACATCACCGGCATCCGCCTGTTTGGGAAACGCATGCCCGGTGTGCCGTTGGTCGGATTGTTCGAGACCGCGTTCTATCAGTTCGCGCCCGAAGCCATGATGCGCTATGCCGTGCCGGATGCGTGGCGCGACATCGGCATCCGTCGCTGGGGTTTTCATGGCGCGAGCCACAAGTTCATCGCCGAACGCTCGGCGGAGTTGCTCGGGCGCAACGACGTTGCCGAACGCGTCCGCAAACTCTACGTGGACGGCGACAAAACTCCCGTGAACGAACCTGCGCTGCGCGTGATCTCCTGTCACCTCGGCGGCAGTTCGAGCATCACGGGAATTCGCAACGGTGTGGCGATCGGCACGAGTATGGGCATGAGTCCGCAATCCGGTTTGCCGCAGAATAATCGCGTCGGCGACCTGGATGCCGAAGCGATTCCGTATGCGGTAAAAAATCTCGGCATCAGCATCGAGGAAGCGCAACGCCAACTCACAAAAGAATCTGGGTTGAAAGGAATCAGCGGCGTGTCGAACGACATTCGGGACGTTAGCACCGCAGCAGAGCAGGGCAATGCGAACGCGAGACTCGCGCTGGATGTTTATGTCGCCAGCGCACGTCATTGGATTGGAAGCTATTTTTTTGAGCTGGGCGGCACAGACGCGATTGTGTTCACCGCTGGCATCGGCGAAAACCGCGCGGACATCCGCTCCGCGATTTGTGCGAACCTCGAAGGCCTCGGCATCGAATTGGATTCCGCGCTCAACGCCAGCACCCGCGCCACGGAAACCGTCATCAGCAAATCCAGCTCTCGCGTGAAGCTTATGGTGATTCCAACGAACGAAGAACTCGTCGTCGCGCGCGAGACGAAAAGACTTTTGGAAAATTCCCGAAACTAAATTTCACACTTAACCATCAACAGAAAATAAAACTATGGCTCAAGCAATTGGAATGATCGAAACGCGCGGACTCGTCGCCCTCGTCGAGGGGACGGACGCCATGCTCAAGGCCGCGAACGTGGAACTTGTTGGCCCGATGACCCAGGTCGGCAACGCCCTCGTCACCGCGGTCGTCGTCGGCGACGTCGCCGCTGTCAAGGCTGCCACCGACGCCGGTGCGCAGGCCATCAAAGCCATCAAAGGCGAAGTGGTCAGCGTTCACGTCATCGCGCGTCCGCACGCGGATGTGGAAGCGGTGTTGCCCAAGAAGAAATAACCAGAAGTCGGTGGTCAGAGGTCGGAAGTCGGCAAGTGCGCTGTATTCCGTCTGGCCTCTGGCTTCTGAACTCTGACATCTGAATTATGTTTCTCGCCAAAGTTGAAGGCTCGGTGGTCGCGACCAAAAAAGACCCCGCCATGAGTGGTCGCAAGATGCTGTTGCTCCGCCCGCAACTCGTGGACGAAAAGGACCCCACGAAGTTCCGCCCCGGCGCGAACACCATCGTGGCCGTGGACTGCCTCGGCGCGGGTATCGGCGAGATGGTGCTGTTTTGCCAGGGCAGCAGCGCCCGGCTCGCCCCCGGCATGAAAGACGCGCCCGTGGACGCCGTTATCATCGGCATCGTGGATGTCGTGGACGTGTTGGGAAAACAAATTTACAGTGGTAAAACCTGAACCAAGGCCGTGAACGAGCAATCGCCAGAACGTCGCATCGCGCTGTTTCAGAAGCGTGAAGTCCGGCGAACCATTCACAACAATGAATGGTGGTTTGTTGTGGTTGACGTGGTTGCAGCTTTGACGGACTCCGCCAATCCGACAGACTACCTGAACAAGATACGCCGACGCGACCCGGAGTTAGCCAAAGGGTATGGACAGATTGTCCACCCCCTTTTGATACCCACTGCGGGCGGGCCGCAGAATCTAAACTGCGCCAATACCGAAGGCTTGTTCCGCATCATTCAATCCATTCCCAGTCCGAAAGCTGAGCCTTTCAAGCGCTGGCTGGCGAAGGTTGGCTATGAACGAATCCAGGAAATTGAAGACCCCGAACTGGCCACGAAGCGCACCCGCGCACTCTACAAGGCGAAAGGCTATTCGGATGATTGGATCGAGAAGCGGATGCGTTCCATCGCAATTCGCGACGAACTCACTGACGAATGGAAGAAGCGCGGCGTGAAGGAGCAGCGCGAATACGCCATCCTCACGGCAGAGATTTCCAAAGCCACCTTTGGCCTGACACCGACGCAATACGCGGAGTTCAAGCGGCTCAAGCGCGAGAATCTCCGTGACCACATGACCGACCTCGAACTCATCTTCTCGATGTTGGGCGAGGCGGCGACGACCGAGATCGCACGCAATCGGGAGGCGCAAGGGTTTCCGCAAAACCAAGTGGCGGCGAAAAATGGTGGCAGAGTCGCGGGCAATGCGCGCCGTGAACTGGAGAAACAGAGTGGGCGGAAGGTCGTCACGAGTGAGAATTATCTCGCGCTGACGCACTCCGCGAAAAAAGCAAAGCGACTGAAGTCCTAAACAAATTTTATGAGCGCAGTGAACGAAACTTTGATCCGTGACGTGGTGGCCGAGGTGCTGGGTCGCATCGGCGGCGCGACGACAACTGTCACAACTTCCGCTCCGGCTGCGCCCGCGCCGGCGGCGAAGAGTGACTCTTGCGGTTGTGGCACAAAGAAAGCCACGTCTGCCCCAGCATTGCGCGGTAAGTTCGGCGTGTTCGCCACAGCGGACGAAGCTTGTGCTGCGGCGCAGGAAGCGTTTGTGCAACTTCAGCGGGGAGGCATGGCAGCACGGCGCAAGATTGAAGAGATCGTCAAGGCGCTGGCGGAGAAGAACGCTGAGGCGTGGGGCAAGATTGAATTTGAAGAGACGAAGATCGGTCGGCTCGACCACAAGATTGCGAAGCTTGGCTTGATCAAGCTCGTGCCTGGGGTGGATTGGTTGCGGCCGGACGCGCGCAGTGGCGATCACGGCATTACGCTCGAAGAATACACGCCGTTCGGTGTCGTTGGCGCGATCACGCCCAGCACGCACTCGATCCCCACGTTGAGCGGTAATATCGTCAACATTTGTGCGGCGGGAAATGCAGTCGTGTTCAACGCGCATCCGAGCGCGGCGAAGTGCGCGGCGGTGGCGGTGCGCGCTTACAACGAAGCGATTTATCGCGAGACCGGCATCGAGAACATCGCCTGCATCATCGAGAAGCCGACACTCGATTCCTTCAACGCGCTTTGCAAAAACGAAAACACTCGTCTGCTGCTCGTCACCGGCGGGCCGATGGTGGTGAAGGCGGCGATGCAAACCGGCAAGCGCGCGATTTGTGCTGGCCCCGGCAATCCGCCCGTGTTCGTGGACGACACCTGCTGCCCGACGCGCGCGGCCAAGGCGATCATTTCTGGCGCAGCGTTTGACAACAATTTGCTGTGCATCGGCGAGAAGCAAGTGTTCGTGCTCGAAAGCGTGGCGGACAAATTGATGCAACGCATGAGCGAGAACGGCGCGGTGAAGCTTAACGCGGCGCAGCTCGCGAGTCTCACCAAGGCGGCGTTCACCATCAAGGAAGGGCAGGGCGGCGGTTGCGCGCAAGCGCACACCAACAAAGATTTCATCGGCAAAGACCCGGGCTTCTTGGCGCAGGCCGCCGGAATCAATCTGCCGTCCGGCACGCAGTTGCTCTTCGGTGAAACGGATGCGATGCATCCCTTCGTGCAGGAAGAGCAGATGATGCCGATGATTCCGATTGTGCGCGTGAAGAGCGTCGAGGAAGGCATCGCGTTGTCGTTGCAATCCGAGCACGGCTACAAGCATACGGCCATCATCCACTCGCACGACGTGGAGAACATTACCGCGATGGCGCGTGCGCTGGATACGACCTTGTTCGTGAAGAACGGTCCGTCACCGGCCGGTCTCGGTCTTGGTGGCGAAGGTTATTTGAGTTTTTCCATCGCGACACCAACGGGCGAAGGCATCACGAACCCGCGCACGTTCACGCGTGTCCGCCGCTGCGTGATGGTGGACAATCTGAGGATTTACTGAGGAGCTAGAAACTAGAAGTTAGGAACTAGAATGAAAACTCCCACTCGAAGCTTCAAAGAATTGATCGTCTGGCAAAAGGCGCATCAGTTCGTGCTGGAGATTTATCGGTTCACGCGTGAGTTCCCGGTGGATGAACGGTTTGGTCTGACTTCGCAGATCCGCCGGGCGGCGGTTTCCGTTCCAGCGAATATTGCAGAGGGATTTCCGAAGCGCGGGCCGAACGACAAGGTGCGGTTCTTCAACATCGCGCAAGGTTCGCTGGAAGAAGTGCATTACTACTTGATCCTCGCGAAGGATCTTGGTTACGGCAACTCGGACAAGTTGCTTGGTTTGTATGATGAGGTGGGGCGGTTGTTGAATGGCTACGCGTCGGCCATTCTAACTTCTCGCTCCTAGATTCTAGATCCTATGCTATTAGCTCGCGTCGAAGGCAACATCGTAGCGACTCGGAAACATCCGAGCCTCGATGGCTGGCGACTCGTGATCTGTCAGCCCATCGGTGCGGACGGCCAGGCCGAGGGTGCGCCGCAGGTGGCGATTGATTCGCACGGCGCGGGCATGCATCAGCAGGTGGTGATTTCGTCGGACGGTAAAGCCGCGCGCAATGCAGTCGGTGATCAAAAGAGCCCGGTGCGCTGGTTGGTCATTGGCGTCGTGGATGAATCCGAGCCGGGGGTGAGAATATGAAACTCGGCACGGTCATCGGTCGCGTGACGTTGGCGAAGACGGTGAAGGCGCTCGAAGGCGGACGGTTTCTCGTCGTGAGTCCGTTCAGCCGCGAGCAGTTTGAAGCTGGTCTGGATGCGCCGAGCGGCATGGGCAAAGACCCGAGTCTGGTGGTTTACGATGCCATCGGCGGCGGCGTGGGCGACGTGATCGGATACGAAGAAGGGGCGGAGGCCGCGCAGCCGTTTGATGTGCCGACGCCAGTGGACGCACTCAATGCCGCGCTCGTGGACGAAATGTTTTTTAGTCCGTGGAAAGGCTAGGAGATAGAAGTTAGAAGATAGGAGTTAGGAGCGCGCTGCGACTGACTTCTGCAAGTTCTAACTCCAAACTTCTAGTTCCTAGATACTAATTTATGAAAAATGTCATCAGTTTGAAAGACTTGGAGCAGATGGTTCGCAATGGGCAGAGCCTGAACAATCTGCCGTCGGATTCGATTCTCACGCCGTCGGCGCGCGAGTTTCTCCAAGATCGGGAGATGAACCCGGGCGCATCCGCTGCGGTTGCTACCGCTGTGCCCACAGGAACGCCAACTCCGCCGAGCAAGCCTTTGAACTCGAAGTCGTCGAAGGCGGAACTGGAAGCGTTTTTCGCTTCGCCTTACGCGCACAGCTTGAAGGAGCAGATTTGCGAGATGGGGCATCGTCTTTGGAAGCGCGCTTACGTGGATGGCAATGGCGGCAACATGGCCATCCGCGTCGGTGAAGACATCGCGATCTGCACACCGACGTTGGTGAGTAAAGGTTCACTCAAGCCGGAAGACATGTGTCTGGTGGACTTCGAGGGCAACCAACTTTGCGGCACGAAAAAGCGCACCAGCGAAATCTTGATGCACTTGCAGATGATGAAGCGCCAGCCGAAAGCGGTTGCGACGTGTCATTGTCATCCGCCTTACGCAACGGCGTTCGCGGTCGCGGGCATTGCGCCGCCGACGTGCATGTTGCCGGAGTATGAAGTGTTTTGTTCCGTCGGTGTCGCGCCGTATCGCACGCCGGGTTCGGCGGACATGGGCAAGCTTGTCGCGGAGTTGACCGATCAATACAACACCATCCTCATGGCGAATCACGGCGTGGTGACGTGGTCGCACAACAACATCGAGGAAGCCTATTGGCGCATGGAAATCATCGAGGCCTATTGCCGCACGATTGTGGTGGCGGGCCAGCTTGGCAAGCCGATCAAGACGTTCACCGGCCCACAGATGAAGGATTTGTTGAACATCAAGCAGAGCCTCGGTTTTGTTGATCCGCGTTACAGCATGAAGGAGTGCGAACTCTGCGACAGCGGCGAATGGCGTCCGGGTGCAACGTGTGCCGTGCCGACGAGTGAATCTCAAGGTGTGGGCTTCGATGCGGATGCGGAGAAAGCTGTTCAAGCGATCACGGAGCAGATTTTGAAGCAGATGAAGTGAGAATGGCCGTTACTCCCGCGCCAACAACAAAATCGCCGTGACGCCAAACCGGGGCGTGATAGGGTGCGTTAATCTCATGTGCAATTGGCCAGTTGTAATTTCGACCTTGCTGCATTCCTACAGAGTGCATTGTCTGCTCGCCTTGCTGTTCATTTTTGGTGTCAATGATGCGTCGGCACCTCTCGTCCTGCTCCGTGGTCCTTATCTTCAGAACGGATCGCATACCAACATCACCGTTCGCTGGCGTACGGATGTGGCGACCGATAGCCGCGTGCGTTACGGGATCAATCTCGCCAATCTTTCTCTAACCAACTCTGCGATCATCGCTGTGAGCGACCACGAAATGGTGTTGCAACAACTGACGCCAGCCACGAAATACTTCTATGCGGTGGGAAATGCGGCAACGCAGTTGGCAGGGGGCGATACCAATTGCTTTTTTGTCACCGCACCAGCACCGGGGACGGCACAAAGTACGCGCATCTGGGCGATCGGAGATTCTGGCACGACGACCGCTGGGCAAATCAGCGTGCGAAATGCGTACGAAACTTTCACAGGAGCGCGGCACACCGATCTGTGGTTGATGCTGGGCGACAATGCTTATTACAGCGGGCTGGACACTGAATATCAGGCGGCGTTGTTCGATGTTTATACGAACCTGTTCCGCAAATCGGTGTTGTGGCCTACGCTCGGCAATCACGATACAGCGGGCGATATGACTTTTTCCAACAACTATCCTTACTTTGACATTTTTACGCTTCCAAAGAATGGCGAGGCGGGAGGAGTGGCTTCGGGCACGGAGCATTATTACTCGTTTAATTATGCGAACATCCACTTCATCTGTCTGGATTCCATGACGGGTGGGCGCACGACGAACAGCGCAATGTATGCGTGGCTGACAAATGATCTCGCGAGCACCACTGCCACATGGATCATCGCCTACTGGCATCATCCGCCGTACACCAAAGGGTCGCATGACTCGGATTTTGAAACGGAGTTGATCGAGATGCGGCAGGTCTTTCTGCCCGTGCTGGAGCAACACGGGGTGGACTTGGTGCTGGCCGGGCACAGTCATTCCTATGAACGTTCGCATCTGCTCGATCATCATTATGGCGATAGTCTGAGTTTAACCAACGCCATGAAGCTTGATGCGGGCGGCGGGCGCGAATCAGAAGGCGGCGCGTATCGGAAGCATCTGCTCAATCCACTCGCGCATCAGGGCACAGTCTATGCCGTGGTGGGAAGTTCCGGTTGGACCAGCGGGGGCGATTTGAATCATCCAGCCATGCACGTTTCGCTGAATGAACTCGGTTCGCTCGTGCTGGACATCAACAGCAACCGGCTCGATGCCACGTTCCTTCGTGAGACCGGCGCGACGAACGACACCTTCACCATCGTGAAAGTGAACTCGACCACGGCACTGCGAATCCTGAGTGCGACGCTGAATTCCAGCGGGCATTGCACGATCAACTGGGCTTCGGTGGGAGGCTTGCGCTATCGCGTCAGCTATCGGGACGGTAATCCGGATGGCAACTTCACCGACGTGGTGCGGCCAATAGAGTTGGAAGTGGACCCAGCGGCGCACCAAACTGCATCCGTGATGAATTTCACCGACAATTTCACGCTGACCGGAGGAGTCCCCCAAACCGGAGCGCGTTATTTTCGGGTTCGAGTCGTGCCGTGATGCTGTGATGCGGGGTTGCATTTTCTGGGTTCAAAGGGTTTGAGCCCTTTGTTCCGGTGTCTTTCGTAATTTGAACATTGCCCCCCTCTCACTGGTCTGGGTATATGTCTGCCAATCCATCCGCCTGCGCGGGGTTAATCAAGATGGGGAGCAGCGAATGCACATGGCTTTCAATCA
>JANPGI010000292.1:0-7813 GCA_031423875.1 Verrucomicrobiota bacterium
GGCTTACTTTTTCTTCCCGTAAATCTGTTCAGGCGTGAGCAACTGGTTTTCCGTGGTCTTGAACGACTCGCCTTTGCCTTCGATGGATCGGAAGAAACAGGATTTGTAGCCCTCGTGACACGCCGGGCCGTTTTGCTCGACTTGGATGAGCAGCGTGTCGCCGTCGCAATCGAACGCGATGTCTTTCACGACCTGCGTGTGACCGCTTTCCTCGCCCTTCATCCAGAACTTCTGTCGTGAGCGACTCCAGAAATGTGTCTTGCCGGTGGCGATGGTGCTTTCGAGCGAGGCGCGGTTCATCCACGCCATCATCACGACGCGTCCGGTTTTCTGTTCCTGGACGATCGCGGGGATGAGGCCGTTGGAATCAAATTTCAATTTGTCGTAAAAGCTCATGACGATGGATGATTTACGAATTACGAATGGCGATTGCAAGCAACGCGTGATTCGCCTTGCAAAGACTGCGGCGCGTTTTCATCCTCTGTCATGGCAGCTCAAGCGCGTAATCTCGATTCACAATTCTACCAGTCGGCTGACACGTTTTTCCCTGGTCACAGCAATATCGGCCTCACGTTCGACGATCTCACGCTCGCTACGCTTTACTCTGACATCCTGCCGCGCGATACGCAGCTCGATACGCAACTTGCAGAAAGTTTGCGCCTGAATATCCCCATCGTTTCAGCGGACATGGATACCGTGACCGAATCCCGCATGGCGACGGCGATGGCGTTGAACGGTGGTCTGGGGTTGATCCATTACAACATGCCTGAGCGTCAACAGCTCTCCGAAGTCAGCCGCGTGAAATATCATGTGCCTGGGATGATCGCTGATCCCATCAAGGTCGCGCCTGATCAACTTGTTGGCGATGTGGTGAAGATGGTTGATGAGCGAAAATTTGGTTTCAGCACGTTCCCGGTGGTGGATGAAAAAGGAAAACTTGTCGGACTGCTTTCGGGTCATGTCGTCAAGCCGCGTTACGCGAAACGCAAGATCGTGGAAGCGATGACGCCGCGCGAGCAGGTTCATACGATCAACAAGAAGGAGCTTGGCAAAAATCCGATCGCGCGCGCTGACAAGTTTTTCACCGAGCACCCCGGCATCCACAAATTGCTGGTGGTGGATGACGCGGACAATCTGCACGGTCTGTTCACGATGAACGATGTGGAACGCATCACGCAGGAAAAGACGGCGCAGTTCCGGCCCGCGCGCGACGCACAATTCCGCTTGGTCTGCGGTGCGGCGGTGAGCGCCACGCGGAATGCGTTCGGAGAATTGGATCGTGAGCGAATTCTGGCTCACGTGGGTGCGTTGGTGGAGCGTGGCATTGATGCGGTTGCGGTTTCGACCGCGCATGGACACAGCAAAGGTGTGGGTGATACGGTGAAGTTGCTGCGCTCGGAGTTTCCCGATCTGGCGATCATCGCGGGCAATGTGACGACGGGTGCGGGTGTGGAATATCTCGCGGACTGCGGGGCGAACACGATCAAGATCGGGCAAGGGCCGGGTTCGATCTGCACGACGCGCATCGTGGCGGGCGTGGGAATTCCCCAGATGACGGCACTCTACATTTGTTCGCGCATGGCGGTGAAGAAGGGTGTGACGATTCTCGCTGACGGTGGTATCACCAAGAGTGGCGACATCGTGAAGGCGTTGACGTTGTCAAACGCGGTGATCTGCGGCGGGATGTTGGCCGGGTGCAGCGAAGCGCCGGGCGACGTGATGGATATTGGCGGAAAGATTTACAAACAGTATCGCGGCATGGGCAGCTTGGCGGCGATGCGTTCAGGTTCGGCGGCTCGTTACGGCCACGACAAAAATCCGACACTCAAGGTTGCAGCAGAAGGCATCGAAGCTTTGAAAGAAGTTGTCGGTTCAGTGGATCGCGTGTTGGGACAACTCGTCGGCGGCATCCAATCCGGCATGGGTTATCTCGGCGCAGCGAACCTTGAACAGCTTCGGGCAAAGGCGCGGTTCATCCGCGTGAGCAGCGCAGGCATGAAGGAAGCCTCGCCGCATGATGTGGTGGAGTTGAAGACTGCGGCGCAGTAGAAAGCCCATGGTTCTTCGCTGTTTTCGGTGGAGCCGAGGTTTGGAAAAGCACCAAGCTCCAGAGAACATCCAACCTCCAACAACCAGTCAGGTGTCGCCTTTGCTCAAAGCGGTTTCATGTCGGCTGTTGCGGCTTAAACCCGCACCAATTGGAGCTTGAGACTTGGTGCTTCTCTGGAGCTTGGATGTTGGTGCTTGGTGCTTGGTGCTTCGTTTCAAACCGTAACTCCAATCCAAACGTCGCACGCCTTTCACGGATCCACCGAAAACAGCGGAGAGCCAAGCCAACAACGCGAGTTACCGTTTCTCCAATTTTTTGCGCGCAGCTTCGAGCGTATTGCGTTCAGCATCCGTGAGGCTGTGAATGCCTTTCTTGGAAATCTTGTCGAGGATGGTGTCCACTTCCTTAGACAGAAAATCGGTTTCCATCCGCGTGGCTTTGGCGGGTCTCATTTTCTTTTCCTCGGTGCTGGGCGTTTCGTAGGTGGGGCGTCTAGCAAAGTAGCGCAGCATGAGCCAGCCTCCCAACATGCCGCCTGCGTGCGCGCCGTGAGCCACGTTGCCCTTGTCTATCAACACGCCAAGAATGCTAATGCCTGCGCTGACCCCGAGCAGCACCTTCGCGCTGACGGTCACGGGTAATACGAAGAATAAAAAGATCGTCAGATCACGCTCAGGAAACATGAGTGCGAATGCGGCGATCAATCCAAACAATCCCGCCGAAGCACCGACCATCGGCGTGTAATGAAGCTGGTGGAAAATATCCACGATGACACCGAAGTGAGTCGGCCAGATCAATCCGCCCAGACAATGAACGAATCCTCCGACCACGCCGCTGATCAAATAGAGAAGCACGAATCGCTTCACACCGAGGAATTGTTCCACTGCATAGCCGAAGGTGAAAAGGCCCATTGAATTCAACAGCAAGTGAAGCACGCTGCCGTGAAGAAATTGAAACGTGAAGAATTGCCAGACGTAACCTTTGACCAATCCGGCGATGCTGAGTCCAAGATAATGATCCACCGGAACGTCCTTCGCGATCTCCGACATCAATGCCTGGCAGATGAACACGGCCACGTTGATGATCAGCAGAATTCCCGTGGCGGATTTCCACCGGTTGGCGTTGGGGCGATATTCCGGTTCGCGCATGTAATCACGGCTGTCAATCATGTGGGTGTGAAGCTAGAAGCCGGGGAAATTTTTTTCAATCCTGAATCCGAACGAGTGATGATTGAACAACGAATGCGCAAAGACGCAAAGTTGGAATCAGCAGGCAACCTCAGCTTCATCATCGCGCTCTGGCGAAGCGTTATTGTTTCTTCTTTCCGTTCAGCAAATCGCCCAGCCCTTTAGTGGCTTTATTCAACACGTCGGTGGTGGCTTTGTTGATGGTGTTGGTAGCGTTTGCGGTCAGATTATTTAAAGCTTCTTCGCCAGCCTTGGCCAGATTATCGGTGTAAGTCTTGATCGCGCCTTTGTTGATCTGGGAAAGAATCACCTTGCCCAACTCTGCGCCGGTGATGCCTTCGGGGCCTTGGCCGAGATTGCTCAATCGGATTTCCGGCAGCGGGGCTTCGATCACTTTTCCGCCAAGCATCGCCGCACCGAGCGTGACTTTGCCGCCGCTGATGATGACTTCGTCCACTTGTAGTTTTTTGCCCAGCTTCGCATCGGCGGCGGGTTTTTGTTCAGCGGGTTTGTTTGTGTCGGCGACGCTGCTGCCTGCGTAGGCTTCGAGGTTTTCCTGGATGCGCTGGAGATTGTTGCCGCCGGGGCCGAACTCAAACGTGACTTGCGGTGCTTCGATGCGGATGGATTTGACCACGATCTTGTCGGACAAAACTGACGCTGGTGAAACGGACACGCTGGCGAGGCCGAGGCTGATAGCATTGGGAGTTTTGTAGCCTTCCGGGTTGCCGATAACCAAACCCTTGATGCCGCCTGAGCCGGAGAGGAGCGAGAGGTTCACGCCTTCCAAGGTCACGGGAACTTTGGCGACCTGCGGGCCGAAGGTCTCGACGCCTTTCTTGATCGCGCCATTGAGCGAGAGGCCGATGGCGACGACTCCGACGATGGCGAGGATGACGACAACAATGACAATGCGGATGAGTAATTTTTTCATAACAGCGACACTTAGTTGAACAGACGCGAGGGCTGCGGGCAAATTCAAAGCAGCAGGTATCTGCTCACTTCGCGAAGTAATCCGGTTCGTTGCCGGGTTTCCACTTGATGTTACAACCAAGGCTGGGCGTTTGAGTGGAGGTGATGGGTTTTCCATCCACGAGCGCATCAAGGGCGGCGCGGAGGTCTTTGCCGGTGACGGGAATCCCGTTTCCGGGGCGACTGTCATCCAGTTGACCGCGATAGACGAGGCGATGATTGCGGTCGAAGAGGAAAAAATCCGGCGTGCAGGCGGCGCGATAGGCGTGCGCCACGGCTTGGGATTCGTCGTAGAGGTAGGGGAAGTTGTATCCGGCGCCTCGCGCTTCGTCCTTCATCATCTCCGGGCCGTCATCTGGATAATTGACGGCGTCGTTCGAGCTGATGGCGATGATGCCCGCGCCGCGTGTGGAATAATCATGGCCGATACTTGCGAGTTCGCTGCGGATGTGTTTCACGAACGGGCAATGGTTGCAGATGAACATGACGAGCAGCGCGGGCTGTCCTGTGAATTCAGCCAGTGAAACGAGTTTGCCATTTGTGTCCGGCAATCTGAAATCGGGTGCTGTCGTGCCGAGCGGCAGCATGGTGGATGGAGTCTTAGCCATGCAAGACTGTGGGAAGGGAGCGCGAAAAAGTCGAGAGCGAGCTTTTGCTCTGAACTTGTGTGACGAGGAAGATCAAAACTGCGGGACGAGGCGCTTGATGAGCGGGCGGATAAGTTGTGGGAACTTGGATTTGGGCATGAACTCATCCGCGCCGGCTTGGATCGCGGTATTACGATGATCGTCCAAACTCAGTCGCGAAGCGATGATCACTGAGGGAGCTTTTTTTAGGGACTTGATCTGTTTGAGAAAGGGGACGCCTTTCATACTGGCAGGCAGCAATCCCTCGAACATCAGATGCCAATCCAAAATCAAAATATCGGGGGTCAACTCTTCGCACCAAATCAATGCGTCAGCACACGATTCCACTTTAGCAACGATATTGAATCCCGGTTGTGCGGTGAGGTAGTTGCTTAGACTGCTGGTGAAAGCCGTATCGGAGTCTGCGATGATGATGCGTACTGGCTGACCGTATTCAGCCGCTGTGATCACAGCGGCTTCAGTCGCCTGGCTGCTCGATTTGATGATCATGCCAAGGAGTCTATCGGCATGGCTGTGAATAAGGATATTCGGGAAAATCCCTACAAAAAATCCAAGGATTCACTGACTGGTGGGCTAACTCTTCCCAAGCTTGTCCAAACCGATGTTGGAAGAGAACTCCGTCTTCTCACGCATGTGCCGCGCAAGTTTTACGTGACCGGGTACGATGTCCATCTTGCCGAGGAGGAAAAGTTTTTGGAACTGACGCTTCACGCGGGCGTATTTGCTGAGGAGTTTGCCGAGCGCGCCCACGGGCACGCCGTATTCCTTGCGGATCGCTTCTGACTCGCGGTGCATGTTCGCCACGATTCGATTATCCGCTGACTGGCCGAATTGATGGTAGCGGTAGCGCACCACGTATTCCTTGATGTGGCCAACCTTGCATTTGTTGTGCGCGAGCCGGACGAGGAATTCATAGTCGCAGCAGTTCTTGAAATCTTTGTGACGCAGCAGGCCGAGTTTGTCGTAAGTGCGTTTGCGAACGAATAACGCCTGATGATTCGCCAGACCGAAACCGAATCGCACGATCTGTCCGTCCCAGCACGCTTCCTCACGCCGGAAAATTTCCACGCCGCCCCCGTCCACGAAAATGATGTCGCCGAACAGCGCGTCCCATTCAGGATGCGCGGAGAAGGCGGCGGCAACTTTTTCCAAGATGCCGTCGCAGTAACAATCATCCGCATTGAGAATCGCCACGGCATCACCGGTAGCCAGCGCAATGCCTTTGTTCATGGCGTGATAATGACCTTCATCTTTTTCCGAGAACCATTTTAGATGCGGAAAATCTTTCAGGATGCCGAGCGTGCCGTCCTTTGAGCCGCCGTCGAAAACGATATGCTCGATGTGCGGATGCTTCTGGCGGGCCACGCTCTCCATCGTTTCGCGGATGGTGTGCTCGCTGTTGAAGCAGGGCGTGACGACCGTGATCTTGAAAGGTGTGCTCATCTTTAGATTGTCGGAAGCTGGGAAAACCAAGTCGGAAAACTCATCACGCCGCGAGTGAGGGAGAACATCGAACATTCAACATTCAACGCCCAACGTCCAAGGAAGCTCGAACGCGCAGTGCATCCGGTGTTCGATGTTGAATGTTCGATGTTGAATGTTTCCATTCCTCGAAGTCTCAAACGGCCCGGAAACGTTGTGCCACTGGAATCCGGCGGCCCATGCCGAAGGCGCGTGGAGAGACTTTTAATCCCGGCGCACCTTGGCGGCGTTTGTATTCGGTGAACGTGACTTTGTTAATCACATCGTTGACGACAGCGGGGGCGAAGCCACGTTTGATGATCTCGTCCTTGCTCAGGTGTTCCACGACGTAGTGTTGCAGGATCGCATCAAGGATGTCGTATTCGGGCAGCGAGTCTTGATCCTTCTGATCGGGGCGCAATTCAGCACTCGGCGCTTTCGTGATCGAGTCCGTCGGGATGATGACGCGGTCGCGATTGATCCAGCGTGAGACGGCATAGACATCCGTTTTGAACACATCTGCGATGACGGCCAGCGCACCGCACATGTCGCCGTAAAGCGTGCAATAGCCGACGGCCACCTCGGATTTGTTGCCAGTGGTGAGAACGAGCGAACCGAATTTGTTCGAGAGCGCCATCAACGTCACACCGCGCAAACGCGACTGGATGTTCTCTTCAGCTTCGTTGCGTTTTGTTCCAGCGAAAACTTTTTCGAGCTGGCCTTCCATCGCTTTGAAACCATTTTCGATGGGCAACACTTCGTAGCGGATGCCAAGATTCTTCGCGAGCGATTCGGCATCAGTGAGACTACCACTGCTGGAATAACGCGCAGGCATCGCCACGCCCATGACGTTGGCTGCGCCAAGAGCTTCGACGGCGAGAACAGCCGTGATGGCCGAGTCAATGCCGCCGGACAGACCGAGCACGACGGATTTGAATCCGCACTTCTGGACGTAATCCTTGATGCCGAGTGAAAGCGCGCGATAAAGATGTTCTTCTTTGACCGGCCAGTTCGGTTTGATGGCGGGCGCGTTGCCGTCCACTTCCACCACGAGCACTTCTTCGGAAAAACCTTTGCCGAGCGCGAGGATTTCACCTTTGTTGTTCAACGCGACGCTGTGCCCATCAAAGATCAATTCATCGTTCGCGCCGACAGAGTTCGCTTGGACGACTGGAATCTTTTCGTCGCGAGCCACGCGCTGCAACATTTCGAGGCGCGTCCGTTCTTTCCCGACATGCCACGGCGAGGCGGAGATGTTGAGGATGATGTCTGCGCCTTGCTTGATGAGTTCGCGGACGGGGTCGCACGAGTAGCGCCGATCCGGCCAGAAATCTTCGTCGTTCCAGATGTCCTCGCAAACGGTGATGCCGAGCTTGCGACCATTGAACACAAATGGCGTGGTGCTTTTCGCAGGTTCAAAGTAACGATCCTCGTCGAATACTTCGTAGGTCGGCAGCAACGATTTGTTTTGTCGCCAGACGATCTTGCCGTTTTGG
>JANPGI010000293.1:0-6821 GCA_031423875.1 Verrucomicrobiota bacterium
CAAAAGATCAACCTCCGCCGCCCCGACATCATGGAAGCGGTGCAGGCAAAGGTGCTCTCGCACTATCGCAGCGAGATCGTGGAGAACATTCGCACCAACGGCGGCGTTCTTTCTTCTGGCGAATTGACCGTGAAGCTCGCAAAGGAATTTGGTTTTTGTTACGGAGTCGAACGCGCCATTGATCTCGCTTACGCTGCGAAGAAATACTTTTCTGACGTCTCGCCCCAGACGCCAATCTATCTGCTCGGCGAAATCATCCACAACCCGGATGTCAACGAGCAGATCAGCAACATGGGCATCAAGATCATCGCTGCCAAACCCTCGGATGAAGCCTTGGAGAAATTGAACCCCGGTGACGCAGTGATCATTCCAGCATTCGGGACGGAAGTCGTCACACGCAAAAAGATCGAAGCGCGCGGTTGCATCATGGTGGACACGACCTGCGGCGACGTGATGACGGTGTGGAAGCGCGTGCGTCAGTATTCCAAGGACAGCGTCACCAGTATCATCCACGGCAAGGCGAAGCACGAAGAGACGAAGGCCACCACATCGCAGACGCTCGCGTCCGGCAGTGGGCATTATCTCGTGGTGTTCAATCTGGCAGAGACGGATTACGTCTGTGATTACATCCTGAACGGCGGCGACAAGTCTGCATTCCTCGAAAAATTCAAAGGCGCTTTCTCCGACGGCTTCGATCCCGACTTGCATCTCAAGGCCGTGGGCGTGGCGAATCAAACCACGATGTTGCGCGGCGAAACAGAGGAAGTGCAGCGCCGCTTCCGTGCTGTGATGGAAACCAAATACGGTGCTGCTGACATCGCGAACCACTTTCGTTTCTTTGACACGATCTGCGGCGCGACGCAGGATCGTCAGGACGCGCTGGAGAAACTTTTGCGCGAGCCGATGAATCTGTTGATCGTCATCGGGGGATACAATTCATCCAACACATCGCACTTGGCCGAGATGGGCGAGGCGAAGTTGCCGACGTACTTCATCAAGAACGCGACGAAGATGATCTCGGCAGACCACATTATCCACTACGATCAACATAAGAAGACGGAGGTTGAGACGCGCGCGTGGTTGCCATCCGGGAAAATTACCATCGGTGTCACTGCTGGCGCGAGTTGCCCCAATAATCTCATCGAGGATACGATCCGCCGCTTGTTTGATCTGCGCGGCATTCCCATCCAGCAAGTGTTGGCAACAAAGAACTGAACTCCGAGCAAGCTGATGCCTCGCACCCGCCAAGAGTTGGAGAATCTCGAACGCCAGACGCTCGCTTCGTACGCTCAGATGAGCGGAGATTCGCGCGGCAGAGCGCACAAGGAATCCCTCTCGCCGTGGCGCACGGAATATCAACGCGACCGTGATCGCGTCATCCACTCGCGCGCGTTTCGGCGGCTGGAATACAAGACGCAGGTTTTCCTAAACGGCACGGGAGATCATCTTCGCACCCGGCTAACCCATACCATTGAAGTCGCTGCCATCGCGCGTGGAATCGCCCGCGCGCTCAAGCTCAATGAAGACCTCACCGAGACGATTGCGCTCGCGCATGACTTGGGTCACTCGCCCTTTGGCCATCGCGGTGAACATGTATTGGATCGCTTGATGAAAGACCACGGCGGGTTTGAGCACAACCGCCAGAGCTTGCGCGTCGTGGATGAACTGGAGCAAAAATATCCCAGCTTCAACGGGCTGAATCTTTCGTGGGAAGTGCGCGAAGGTCTGGTGAAACATTTCACCGCTTACGATCATCCCGGCAAGCGCGCGGGATTCGACGCAAAGAATTCCTCACTCGAAGCGCAGGTCGCCAATCTCGCGGATGAGATCACTTATTACAGCCACGACCTTGATGACGGCTTGGATGCGAAACTTCTTGCTGAAGACGAGTTGAACAGCAATGTCACCGTCTGGCGCGATGCGGCGAAGAAAGTGAAAAGAGAGCAGGGGACGTTGCCTGATGAATGTCGCCGCTACGCCATCATCCGCATGATGATTGACGGTCAGGTGCGAGATGTTGTCGAGACGACGGAGAGGAACATTGCTGCGGCTAGCGTGAATAGCGTGGATGAAGTGCGGCTTAATTCTCGTGCGCTCGTTCAATACAGCCCTGCGCGACGAAAGTTAAACTTGGAGATGCGAAAGTATCTTTACCAGAATCTGTATTTCAGCAAACAGGTGGACGAGGCAAACACGCGCGCCGTGCGGATTCTGGAACAGGTCTTCAGGTTTTATCTCGCTCATCCGAAGGAGATCGGCGAGCAATCTCGTAAGCGCATCCGGCGCGAAGGATTGCACCGTGCCGTGTGTGATTACATCGCCGGGATGACGGATCGCTACGTCATCCGCGAGCATGAACGGTTCTTCGCGGTGAAGTTTTGAGGTCACGCTGCGCTTGCTTTCGATTCAGGCAGCTTTCAATCTGCGCCCATCAATCCGTTCAACTGAAAGGTCAACCATGTGGAATATCATCATCGGAATCGGCATGATCATCGGCGGTGCGACAGGGAAGCTTGTGCTAATCGGTACGGATAGCTCCGCCGCGCTTGTTGTTCTTGGAGTCGTCTTGCTGGGCTGGGGTGTTTTTCAAAAGGTGCGAAACAAGGAGTGAACACCTCGCGTTGACCGAGGGGTCAACTATTCCTGCCACCATCGCGCGGAGACCTCACGCGAATCGGCGGTGGCACGGGAATCTTTGGCGGTGCAGGATGCGGTGCGCGGACTTTCACTTCCGGCGTTTTAGGCCAGTGCTTCTGCGCGATCTCGATGACTTGACCCGCCACGCTGGCCACCTTGGACTGCGGCGGTGGTGCGATTTCCGTAGGCGGCACATCGCTCGTGTGAACCTTGAAATCATCCATCTTATGCGAGAGCCAGTCGGTGGCCCTCGTGACCGTCTCGCCAATCTTTGTTTCGGGGAACTTCATCTCGCCGATATTAAAATCCTGAAGCGATTTTAATTTGTCCACCGTCTCGCCAGCGGATTTGACCACGTCATTCCATCGGTCGCTCATCGTCGCCCACTTCTCGTAACCGTTCACGAGCCATTCGAGTTTGCCGGTTTCGATGTCGAGCAACAACCCATGCACAGGAATCTTCGCGCCGATCAGCGGACTGGAGCGGACGATCTCGCATGCCTTGATCACATTCTGGCGTTCGCTGCCGAACATGCCGAAGAACTCATTCACGTTGTCCGGCAACAGATGCCGCTCCACGCCGAGATTCTTGAACTTCTCCAGCAGTTGCATCGTGGTCGTCTTGCACACCTGACAATCCGTGTGGCCGATGATGCAGACTTCCTTCGCGCCTTTGACTGCACACGCGAGGGCGAGCGAACGCATGGTGGACGATTGCGTGCCGGTGATGTTGTTGCCCGCGTTACGCAACCAGATGAAATGTTCCTCCGCGATGCCTAGCACTTCCGGGATGAGCGGATTGAGCCGCACATCAATGCATGTCAACGCCGCGATGGGCAGCGCATCAGCGTATTCGGATTGGCGCAATCCCGCCGTGGTATCACCCGCGATGGCACGGTGATTTTCTTCGATGATGGCTTCAAATAGGCGCATAGGAATTAAGGCCACGAGGTCGCATCTCTTGCCCATTGGACTATCACTTTGTGATTTGAATAGTCAGTGAGCGAGCGAGATGTTCGGCTTTCTATCTTAAAGGCGGCGACACTGTGCGCAGGAGCGACAACTCCGTCATAATAACCCACGCTCACGGCAGGAATCACATCCATGAGATGCCCATCACTACTATACAATTGCCCTTCCAGAGAAATGTTCTTCCAAGAATAGTCGCTGCCATTAGTCAATACGCCAGTAATCACAACAAAGGTGGCATTGGTTGTCACTCGTTGAGAAACAGTGGATTCAAGAATTGTAAGTTGTGATTGATAAGGCTCGAAATCTTGGCGACCCACAATTTTGGTGATGAACAGAAAGACGCATAGTATTCCGATGGCAAAGAAAGTGAGCGTGACAGCACCAGTCACATTGGGGCTGCAAAGTTTCCACGTTGTTTGAACTTGCCGACAGTGCGGACAAACCACGGCGGCAGACTTGATTGTCTCTGCGCACAATTTGCAAACCTTGGTTTCGGATTGGGTTGTTTCAGTCATGGTGGATTCACGGTTCATGTCGCGCGCCGCCACGGTTGGTGGGCTGCGGGTTCAAACTGCAACGGTGTCTTTGCCTTGGGCATCAGAAACCAGAGCGCGAGATAAATGATCAGTCCGGCGAAGGCGGTGAAGATCGTGGCCAGCACCCAGACCACGCGCAGACGGAAGGGCGACCAGCCGAATTGTTCTGCAAGTCCGCCGCACACTCCGGCGAATACCGAGTCAGATGTGGAACGAGTCAGTTTCATATTTGTCCTTAACTTTTTAAGATGTTTGCAAACTAGAGGGCGATGTCAGGCTAACGTCCGCCCTCACCCCGGCCATCTCCCCCAGGAGAGGGGGACAAAATCGTCGCCCTCTGTTCTTCTCACGCTCGCGTGGCAAATCCAGCCGCTAGAACTTTCTCAGCGCGGCAACAATCACCTCCCTCTCCTCGGGGGAGAGGGCCGGGGTGAGGGCGGACGTCAAATCATCTCGGATCGCCGATGTCGAGTTGCTGCCCGACATTTTGCCCATCAATAGCATTCTGCCCCAGCCCATAATCAATCTTTCTGTTTGGCCTGTTAGAGAAACACTCCTAAAAACGGTCGCGAGCATCCTTAGCTGACCGGACATAAATTTTGTAAGAGTCATATTCAGACAGTTCGCGACTTGTCGTAATTCTAATGCGAAAAGCCAATTCACTGTGTGGAAGGATTGTCCAACGTTGGGGGACGGTTTGCGCATCAATCATAGTTCCGGTCTTGTCAAAAAACCTTGTATCCATCTCAATCTCCTTCCACGCAAGCTCACTTTTGTTTGTGATTACAGCGACGACATTGACCGAAGATTCTTTGTCTCCTTTCTCAAGATTCATTCGTGATTCAATCACTGAAATGCTGTCCCGATATGAAGAGAAATCAATTCCTGGCTGGAGCAGTCGTTCGAACAATCGCTGAAACAGTAAGAAGGCGACAAATAGCGAGATCAAAGCACACAAACACACACTCCCAATAAAAACCGTTGGATTTCTCAGGGAATAAGTCGTCAGCCATTGTTGGCATCGGGGACAAACCTTGGCACTTGCCTTGATTTGCTCGGCGCAATACGGACAGGTTTTTTCGGACTTAGTATTCATAGCCACCATGCTTTGGGATCCGTTGCCTTGCGCACATAAACTTTGTGGTTTGTATATTCAGGAATGGATTTCCGTGACTCGAAAGACAGACGAAACGAGTGGTCACTGTGCGGTAATACTGTGAATACTTCGATTGAAGAATCTACGTCCAGTGTTTTTCCATCCTTGTCGAAGTAGCGCACGCTGAAATCACCAACGAGCCACGCGTAAGGACTTTGATTTGTCAGAACCCCGACCACAACCACATGCTGGCCGTATTTGGTTTTCTGAATGGTCACTTGGGAGCTTAATATCTCGATTCGATCCCGACTTGGGGAAAACCTTCTTTCACTCTGGGAAAAGTAAAAGAAGATCAGCCATGCAGTTCCCGCAAATAACAGCAACGTCAGGATCGGAATCACCTCATGCTTCGAGACGAATAGCCAACGTGTCTGCGAACTTCGGCAATACGGACAAACCTTTGCTGCCGCCTTAATCGTTTCGGCGCAGCGGCGGCAAACTTTGGTTTGTTCACTTTCAGACATTTTCAAACTTTCTCGTCGTCACTTTTGCCCATCGCATTCTTCAACGCGGGGATTTGTTGCAGCAACTTCTCGAATTTCACGCCGGTCAAACTTTCCAGCACGGGCGGGAGTTGCGCCATGATCTGCGTCACGTCGCCAGTCAGCTTGCTCGCGCCGCCGCCGGGGCCGTTGCCGGAATTGATGATGACCATCTTCTCCATCTTGGAAAGCGGTTCGCTGATGCGGCCTGCGATCTCCGGCATGACTTTGATGAGCATTTCGAGCACGGCGGCTTCGTTGAACTTCTGGAACGCTTCAGCTTTGAGGCGCGTGGCTTCGGCGTTGGCTTTACCTTGCGCTTCAATGATGACGGCTTGCGCGACACCCTTGGCTTTGTTGGCTTCAGCCTCAGCGATACCCGTGGCTTTGGCGACATCGGCAGCGGCAAAACCCTGCGCCTTGGCAGCAGTGGCAGCACCGGCAGCTTCAGTTTCCAATTGGAACTTCCGCGCGTTGGCCTGGGTTTCAACCTTGTAACGTTCGGCATCCGCAGGCTTTTGCACGGTTGCTTCCAGTTCGCGTTGCTTGCGGAGAATTTCCTGTTGTTGCAACTCGATCTGCTTTTGCTTCTCGATGATCTGCACCTGCACTTCTTCCGCCTTCACGAGCTGGCCGGTCTTGTATTTCTGCAAATCATACGCGAGATCGGCTTCGGCTTTCTTCTGGTTCACCGTGGCCTGATAACTTGCCACATTGGTCTGATAATCCCGTTGGGACTCGGCGATCTTGGAGTCGGCGGCGAACTTGGCTTCCTGTCCGGCTTGCGTGGCTTGCGAGGATTTGATCATCGCATCGCGGTCAGCTTCGGCCTGAGCGATCTGTGCGTCGCGTTTGACTTGGGCGATACGCGGTTTGCCGAGCGCGTCGAGATAACCCTGAGTATCGCGGATGTCGCGGATGGTGAAGCTGACGATGCTCAACCCCATGTTCGACATGTCGCCAGCGGCCACTTCCTGCACCTTCTGCGCAAAGGCGTCACGGTTCTGGTAAATCTCCTCAACCGTCATCGTGCCTAGAA
>JANPGI010000294.1:0-38169 GCA_031423875.1 Verrucomicrobiota bacterium
GGGGAGAGGGCAAGGGTGAGGGCGAGCGTTAGACCATTCTTCCGTTCGCTTCACGTTCGTTGAACACACCGAAAACAGCAAAGAACCCTCATTTCAGAATATAAACTGTGCTGGACAGAAACTTGCACCCGGAATAGCGTCGCGACATGAACGATTACGCCATCATCCTTGCGACACTTGTTTCGAGTTTTCTGGCTTACTGGTTTTGCGGCCATTGTATTGTAGTAGCACGGAACGGCGGGCCGAGAGGTGATGGTTGCAGGTCATACCAGCGAGCCGGTTATCCGATCCGGTTTCTCGTTTATGTTTTGGTCATTGGAATTTTAGGACTCGTGCTTGCATCATATTCGATTTATGGACTCATCAGAGTCTGGAAGACGATTGTTGCCGTCCATTACTAGTTAGGCCGCTCCACACGTTATGACATTAAACGACTGGCTGGCTGTTTTCTTCATCGGCGGAATAACCGTCTTCTGTCTGATCATGCTCTGGGTCATTGTTCGGTTCGCCATCATCGCTCCCATGCGCACGCGGGGCGCGGACCGGCGGTTACGAAAGCCGCAGACCGCAGAAGTTGAAAAGAAGTGGCGCATTAAACTTCCTCCGACACTCGCTCAGTTTTATCGCGAGCATCCCATTATCGAGCGAGGAGAAATTTATCTCGCGCCGAACGTCTCGGATCGCGACGGTTGGCTTTACATCTATTCCTTTATTCCGCTCACGACGCTGGACATCTCCGAGGCCAAAAAATCCTCCGGTGTGCCGGGAATCCCGATCGCACTCGAAAACAAAGGCACTTACTACCTTTCCATGCCATCCCTTCGTGGAGATGGACCAGTGCCGGTCATTCTGCGGATGGGCAAAAAAGACCGGCAAGTTGCCGCGAGCGTGGAGGAGTTTTTTGGATTTACTACGACCGAGTGGCCAGACGATGAAGAGAACGCGGCCTAATACCGAGATAGGCAGAAGTATCCGTTTGGTTCTGACAATCCCGCAATCACCGGGACAGTAATAGCGTCAACCTGTAACGCTGGTTTTGCTCTTCTGAAACCATTCCACAAATAGCGGGATGCCTTCCGCAATCTTCACTCGCGGATTGTATTCCAGCTTGGCCCGCGCCTTGGACACGTCGGCAAACGTGATCGGCACGTCGCCCGGCTGCGTGGGCTGGCGATTGATGATGGCTTTCTTGCCGATGGCTTTCTCCAACAACTCGATCAACTGGCTCAACGTGACGGTCTGTGATTCGCCAAGGTTGAACACCTCGAAGCCAAATTCCTTCCGCGTGCAAGCCATCACGCCGTCCACGATGTCTGTGATGAAAGTGTAATCCCGCGCCGTGCTGCCGTCGCCAAACACAGGGATGGGTTTCCCTGCGGAAATCAGATTCGCAAATTTGTGGATGGCGAGGTCGGGTCGCTGACGCGGGCCATACACGGTGAAAAAGCGCAACATGATCACGTCCAGCCCGTAGATGTGATGATAAACATGGCCGAGCGCTTCACACGCAAGCTTGCTGGCGGCGTAGGGTGAGATGGCGGAAAAGATCGGGTCGCTTTCCGAGAACGGCACCTTGGCATTCACGCCATAAACCGACGACGACGACGCGATGGTGATTTTCTTCACGCCGTTAAGCCGTGCGGCTTCCAAGACATTGACTGTGCCCTCTACATTGACGCGTTGATAAAGCGCTGGCTCTTCCAAACTCGGCCTCACGCCCGCACGCGCCGCGAGATGGATCACTTGATCGAACTTCACGCTGGAAAATAATTCATCCAACGCAGCGCGATCTGTTAGATCGCCGTGGATGAACTCAAAGGGTTTGGCCAGCGCTTGGATGTCGTGGAGATTGCGGCGCTTGATGGCCGGATCGTAGAAGTTGTTCAGCTCGTCGAATGCCCAAACGGAATGTCCTGCGCCGAGCAAACGCTCGCACACATGAGAGCCGATGAAACCTGCGCCGCCAGTGACCAGAAAATTCACGAGCGAGATGATGAAGTCCGCGAATCAAAGTTCAAGGCGCAAAGTTTTAGGGCGGGAGCTGAATGGTGTGATTAAAGACGGGTGAGGGTGGAATGGACTGTGGAGATGCAGGAACGCCGCCTTCAGGCGGCAGCGCGTGACCGGTCGCTCACTCTGCCGCCTGAAGGCGGCGTTCCTTGGCCTCACCCGACACTTCGGCTCACGCCCTTTGCACGTTGCCGTTGCGCGGTGATTTCAGACACACACTTCGGCGTATGAAACACCCCAAAACTCCCCGCCGCTCCGCTTGCTTCGCCTTAGACCGTTCGTTATCGTCCCGGCATGTCGCTGAAAATGGTGTTAAATCTCGCCGCCGCGATCTCTCTCGGCGCAACCGCCGCATTGGCGGATGTCGTCGAATTGAAAGACGCGGCGTCCGTTTCTGGGAAAATTCTCGCTGAACGACGGGATAGCGTGGTCGTGGATGTCGGCTACACCGTCCTTGTTATCCCTAAAAGCTCGGTCACCAAAATTGTCTCGGGTGAGCAAGCCGTCGCGCCCAAGTCTTCCGCATCTGGAAAAAAAACTTCGCTCGCAAACGCAACCCAGCCCATCGCGATCCCTCCCGCCATCCCCGTCACTCATGGGCTTTATTCCGTTGGCAGCAAATTTGGCGGCGAACGGAATGTTCGCGATCTCGTGAATCAACTCGGCGAAGCCGTGGTTCAAGTCCGCACGCCCGGCGGTCTGGGTTCAGGTTTCTTTCTCAATGAAGATGGCTTTCTCATCACCAACTTCCACGTCATCGAAGGCGAGACACAGATTTCCATCGAGGTTTATCATCAGAAGAATGGCCAGCTTGAACGCCGTACTTACAAACAAGTCCGCATCGTGGCCATGAACAAGTTCGCCGATCTCGCGCTGTTGCAGATCGAAGATAAAGATGCGCCCAAGTTCAAACACATCCAGATCGGCAGCGGCGATGCACTCTCCGTGGGTGAACGCGTGTTCGCCATCGGCAGTCCGCTCGGGCTGGAGCGCACCGTCACGGAGGGCATCCTCAGCACCAAGACGCGGCAGATCGGCGGCGATCTTTATTTGCAGACCACCACGCAGATCAATCCCGGCAATAGCGGCGGGCCGTTGTTCAATCTCCTCGGCGAAGTCGTCGGCGTCACCAACATGAAGATCACCGCCGGTGAAGGACTCGGTTTTGCGATCCCGTCCGAGATGGTGCGCCACTTCCTCGATCATCGCGATGCCTACGCCTACGCCAATGACAATCCCAGCAATCCGTTTCGCTATCTCGAACCTCCCAGCCGCACGAAACTCAAAACCGACAACAACTGATCCGCCAAATTTCGTTCACCACCGACAACTGTTCTATTTCCCATGAGCCAGAAAATGATTTCCATCCCTCGCGTTGTTCTTCTTCTAAACTTACTGCTACTTAGTTCGGCCTCGCTGTTCGCCGCCGTGCCGCCAGCGGAGAAACTGTTGCCGCCAGACACGCTCGCCGTCGTTTCCGCGCCGGACTGGACGAAGCTGCGCGAGGTGTACAAGAAATCTCCGCAAAGCCAGTTCTGGGATGACGCAGCCATGAAACCGTTCCGCGCCAAGTTCGCTGCCAAGTGGAGCGAGGAATTCGTCAAGCCGCTGGAACGCGATCTCGGTGTGAAGCTCGACGACTACGAAGCGTTGTTACAGGGACAGGTCACTCTCGCCGTCACGCAGGAAGGTTGGCAGGGCAAAAAGGACGATGGCGTGCCCGCGTTCGTGTTCCTGCTCGATGCGAAGGACAAGAGCGCGCTGCTGAAAAAGAATCTGGCTGACCTGCGCAAGAAATGGAGCGCGGACGGAAAGGCGATCAAGACCGAGAAGATCCGCGACGTGGAATTCTCCATCGTGCCGCTCACCACGAACGACATGCCGAAAACCTTGCGCCAGTTTTTCCCGCAACATCAGGATGTGGAAGAACTCGGTAAGGAAGGCGAAAAGAAAGAAGCGAAACGCGATGAACTTGTCATCGGCCAATATGATTCACTGCTCATCGTCGGTAGCACGGTGAAGGTCGTGGAAAAAATCATGGCGCGCGCTGTCGCAGGCAGTTCCGCCGCCACGCTTGCGGAGCAACCGGACTTTGAATCCGCGCGCATCGGGATGTTCCGCGACGCGCCCCTGTTCGGCTGGCTTAACGCGAAGACGTTTGTGGACGTGTTGGCCAAGGTGATGGCGGATTCTGAGAATCCCGATGCGCCCAGCCCGTTGCCCATCCCGTCTGCAAGCAAGATCATCGCTGCTGCCGGCTTGAACGGACTCAAGACTGTGGCGTTCAACTTCCGCGACACAGGCGATGGTCGCGCGGTGGAACTATTCCTCAACGCACCGGAATCCACCCGCGCGGGGTTGTTGAAATTGCTCGCCATGGAGACGAAGGAATCCAGCGTGCCAGCGTTCGTGCCTGCTGACGCGGTGAAGTTTTCGCGCTGGCGTTTGGATGGCCAGAAGATGCTCGCCACGTTGGAGAAGATGGTCACGGATGTTTTCCCTGACGGATTGAGCACCTGGAACTTCATCCTCAGCAACGCCAATGAAGCCATGCGCGCCGACGATCCGGACTACGACATCCGCAAAAACATCTTCGGGAATCTGGGTGACGATCTTGTCTATTATGAAAAAGTGCCGCGCGGCAAATCACTTGCGGAGGTTGATTCAGCGCCATCCATTTTTCTCATCGGGTCGCCCAACGCGGAAAAACTTGCCGCATCGCTCAAGGGATTGCTCGTGATCCTGTCACCATCCGGGGCGAACCCCAAGACGCGTGAGTTTCTCGGACGCAAAATCTATTCGTTCAAGCCGCCCACGATGACTGCCAGCGCGGGTGGGAGTGCGAGCCGGAGTTTGAATTATGTCGCAAGCGGCGGCTATGTGGCGTTCAGCGCGGATGACGCCACGCTGGAGGAATTCCTCCGCAGCAGCGAGAGCCAGGGCAAGGCGTTGCGCGACACCGCCGGTCTGGCCGATGCCATGGCAAAGGTCGCTGGCCAAAGCAGCGGCTGGTTCACTTACGAAAATGAATCTGAACAGATGCGCCTCGCGTTCGACATGCTCAAGCTCAGCGCAGCCAACACCAACAGTGCCAGCGGCAGCGTGATTGAAAGCATGATTCCCTTCGCGTCGCCGGAGAAGAAGCTCAAGGATTGGTTGGATTTTGCATTGCTGCCGGACTACGAAAAAGTCTCCAAACACTTTGGCTTCTCCGTGTGGTCGGCGAATGCCAGTGTGAGCGGCATCTCGTTCAAGTATTACTCGCCCACGCCCAATCAGCCGAAGAAGTAAGCGATATCGAGATCACAAAATGAAAACGCGCCGTTGTTCCCGGCGCGTTTTTGTTTTTCTCAAACTCTGTTCCGGCCTACGACAACTCCAGCGTGCCGTAGGTCAGTGGCGTGATCTCGCGGCGTTCCTTGCCGATGCCTGTGGAGACTTTGCGGGTCTTCTCGTCGAAATAACAGGCGACACCGAGGCGATCTGACATCTCCGCCAGTGTGATGACCGTTTGCACACGCACCGCCAGATCAATGCCGCAGTTCGGCTGCTTGCCGGTGCGGATACAATCGAACCAGTTGGCGTGATGCGCGCCGATGTCTTCTGTCGGCTTGAGTCCGTCTATCGTCGCAGGTTCGATCTCGTCGGCGAACTCGCGCTCCGGTTTAAGTTCGATGCGTTCGCCGGATGAACCCACCTCCAACGTCGCGTGATGACCATAAAGCGCGAAGCCTGGGCTGCGAGAATTCACCGTGCTGCACGCGAGCATGAGCGAGACGCCGCTCGGAAATTCTGCGAGCAACTCCACATGCTCCGGCACATCGCGTTCGTAAGCGTCCTGAAACTTTTTGTCCGTGCCTACGTTCTTTGTGCCGATGCTCATGACGCGCGTCGGGAATTCCTGCTTGCCCATCGCCAGCATCAACGGATGCAATCGGTGTGGCATGAGATCACCCAACAGGCCAGCGCAGTAGGGATAAAATTTGCGCCAGCGGAAGAAATGCTGCGGATCGAACTTTGCCGGGCGTTTCTTCACCGGGCCGAGCCACTTTTCCCAATCCACCGTTGCCGCTGTCGCTTCCGTGTCTATGGGATAATTCCATTCGCCCTTGGGATTGTTGCGGCAGTAATAACCCTGCGCCCAGACGAGTTGGCCGATCTCGCCAGCGGTGATCATCGCCGCCGCCTTGTGCCACGCTGCTGCAGAAGTCCCCTGCGAGCCGACCTGTAAAATCTTCCCGGTCTTCTTCACCACGTCATGCACGGCAAACGCCTCACCGAGATACCGCGTCAAAGGTTTTTCGCAATAGACGTGCTTGCCGGATTCCATCGCCCCGATGCTCGCGGCAGCGTGGATAGGGTCATGCGTGGCGATGACCACGGCATCAATGTCCTTCCGGTCGAGTATTTCGCGGTAATCAATGTGCGTCGTGACGTTCGCACCCGTGCCGGCTTTTTCGATGAACGCCTTGGCCGCAGTGTTGCGTTTCGACCACACATCGCACACGGCCACTTGCGAGATGTTGTTCGCCGCCGCGTTCTTGCTGGAGATGTTGACGTGCGCGTTCATGCCCTGACCGCCCACTCCGATGAAGGCGACGTTGATGCGATCATTGGCGCCGATTACTTTGCCGGTGCTGGGCGCTTGGCCATAAATCGTCGGGCGCAAGAGTGGTGCTGCGGCAAGTGCGGCGGCGACGGTGGCGGTTTTTTTGATGAATTCCCGGCGCGTGGCTGGGCCGGAATGATGAGTAGGTTTGTTTTGCATAAAAATATTGCTGGCGTTCGGACGGACGATAGCGAGGCGGTATTCGGGGTCAATCACACAAATGTGTAAAGGCTATGGCATAAATTGACCACACGATGACGCGACCAAAAACCGCAACCCTTGGGAAATCCAAAGGTTTTGACCGTTCGATTCCCAAACTCAGTCTTTTACCTTCGGCATCAGGAACGAGATGCAGGCGGCGGGCAAAAATAGAAATCCGGCGTAGAACAACGCGAGCCGGTGATCGCCGACCTTTGAGAACAGTCCGAAAAATACCACGCCTACCGCCGAGACCGCTCGTCCGATGTTGTAGCAGAAGCCTGCGCCTGTCGTGCGCAGCAGCGTTGGGAACAGTGGCGGCAGGTACATGGTGAACAAGCCGAACACGCCCTGACAAAATCCAATCAGCGGAAACCACCAGAGCAGCGCATGATGATCCCGCGCTACGCAATACGCACCGATCATCACTATGAAATAGACGAAGAACGTCCAACCGATTGCAGCGCGATAACCAATCAGCCGCGCGAGCCAGCCGGAGAAAAAATTTCCGACGATGGACGAACCGATGACGATGTACATCGCATGGCTCGCGAGTTTGTTTTTTGCCTCCACGGTCATCACCAGCACTTCAGGAAGATTCCGCAGGTGTTGCACATGCCAGAACATGAAAGCCCAGTGCGCCGTCAGGGAAATACCACAGACAACCATCGTCCACAGTGTCACGCGCCGCACGGTGCCACTAAAGAGTTCGCGTAGCTTCGGCGGTTGTTGCGCTGAACTCTTTTGCGCGGCCTGCCACTCGTCGGTTTCCGGCACTGCTCGGCGTATCCAGAACACGAGCAACGCAGGCAAGACGCCTACTAGGAACAGATATTTCGGTTCGCGATTCGCCATGAGATGATTCGCCAACACGGCGCAAAGGATTCCGATGTTCACGCCGCACTGAAGTACGGCTGCGATCCATGGTCGCCATTTCTTCGGCCATGTTTCTGAAAGCAACGATGCGCCGATAGCCCATTCACCACCGACGCCGAGCGCCGCGAGGAAACGGAAAATCATCAGATGCCACCATTGTTGCGCGAAGAATGAAAGTCCGGTGAACACCGCATACGTCAACACAGTCAGGCTCAACGCCCGCGCGCGGCCAAGTTTGTCGCCGATACGACCGAAGAACGCGCCACCCAACGCCCAGCCGAGCAGGAATGAGCCTTGGATGATTGCCGCGTGTTTTCCGACGCTGGGATCTGTGGTTGGCAGATTGCCGAGCAGTTGTGCCACGAACGGCAATGCCACAAGCGTGTAGAGGTGCAGTTCAAGTCCATCAAACGCCCAACCGAGCCATGCGGCGATGCCGGATTTCCATTGTTGCGGCGAGAGTGAACGCAGTGTGGGTTTTGTTTCAGCGGAATTCATTTGGGTCGCGCGCATGGTGGAGAAAGTTGCTTTCAGCGCGAGAGAAAAGTGTGGGTAGCGTTAGGCATCTTGCCTGACGTAGGGGGCGCGCTTCCAGCCGCCCGGATTGGTGCGCGAATAACTAACGGCTTCCGAAATCTTATTACGCGCATGGTTGGCGACGATTCTTTCCGCCGGGCTGGAAGCCCGGCTCTACGGCAGGCAAGATGCCTCCCGCTACTTAATTTCCGCCACGCACGTCCCACGCATCGCGCAGGCCGTCGCCGAGGAAGTTGAGTGCGAGCAGTGTCGAAACCAGCACGCCACCAGGAAAGATAATCAACCACCAGTAGATGCGGATGGGATTAATCTGCTCCGCGCCTTCCGCGATGAGCGATCCCCAGCTTGCCATCGGCGGTTGAATACCGAGGCCGAGGTAGCTGAGGAAACTTTCGTAGAGAATGATGGCTGGAACAGTGAGCGTAAGATAGACGATCACAACGCCAAGCACGTTCGGGATGATGTGGTGGCGCAAAATCCAGATCGGGCCTGCGCCGAGAACGCGGCTGGCATCCACGAATTGCCGTGAGCGCAAAGACAACACTTGCCCCCGAACGATGCGCGCCATAGTCAGCCACGACACCGCGCCCAAACCGACGAACAGGAAGATGAGTCGCGCAGATTTCGCCAGCGTTGGCGAACCTGTGGCTGCGAGCCAGTTTTTGAGAACTCCTTCCAGCGTCGTGATAAGCACGATGACGAAGATGATTGAGGGCAGCGAATAGAGAATGTCCACGAAGCGCATCATGGTGCTGTCGGTTCGCCCGCCGACGTAGCCAGCCGTTGCGCCCCATGTCACGCCGATGATTAAACTCACGCCCGCACCGACGATGCCGACGAGCAGTGAGATTTGCGCGCCATACATCACGCGAGTGAAGACATCACGCCCGTGAACGTCCGTGCCGAACCAATGTTTCGCGCTCGGTGGCTGGAATTGATTATCAGAAAGCGCGTCAGGATCATGCGGAGTGACAAGCGGCCAGAGCAGAACGAGCAGGACGACTCCGGCGAGAAACCACGCGCTGATGCGGGCGAGGCGATTCCGGCGGAAACGTCGCCACGCGCGTTCGTTGGGTGAAGATGTCGGGACGGAGTTACTGACGGGCTGGCTCGCGGGGACGCTCGCCCCACCAGCATGGCTCTCGCCCCTCGCCTCTCGCCTCTTGCCTATTTCACTCATACTTCACCCTCGGATCGAGCAGCGTGTATGCAAAGTCCACGAGCAGGTTTAACACGACCAGCAACGCCGCATACATGATCACCAAGCCCACAACCATCGTGTAATCGCGATTCAGCGACCCGTTCACGATGAACACGCCGATGCCGGGAATCTGAAAAATGGTTTCGATGACGAACGAGCCAGTGAGCAGATCAGCGAGCAGCGGCCCGGAATAAGAAACAACCGGCAGCACAGCGAGTCGGAATGCGTGTTTGATCAACAGGGTGTGTTCGCTCAGTCCCTTGGCTCGCGCGGCGGTGACGAACTCTGATTGCATCGTGTTCAACATCCCTTCGCGCATCAACCGAGCGATGCGCCCAGAGAAAAATAATCCCAACGCCACGACTGGCAAGATGGCGTGCCACGGCGAACCCCAGAGCGCGACCGGCAATACGCGCCAGTGGATCGCAAAACCCATGACGAGCAACGGTGCGATGACGAAGCCCGGGACACAAACCATCAGGATGGCGAAGAAGCTTCCCGCATAATCTTCCCAGCGTCCGCGTTTCACGGCGGTGTAGTAGCCGACGGGAATTCCCACACCCATCGCGAAACCGAACGCGAGTGCGCCAAGCAGCATCGAGACCGGCAACGCTTGCGCGATGATGTCGGTGACGGTGTGGTTGCGATATTTGAGCGACGGCCCAAAGTCGCCATGAGCCAAGCCACCAAGATAGCCGACGTATTGTTTCCAGATGGGTTGGTCGAGCTGATACTTGGCTTGAAGTTGCCGCTCGATTTCCGGCGAGGCTGGTTTCCTCTCGCGATCAAACGGCCCGCCCGGCGCGAGGCGCACCAGCACAAACGCCAAGAAGCTGATGACCAGCAGCAGTGGGATGAGGGAAAGGAGGCGGCGCAGGAAATACATTTCAGTCGAGGGTCGAAGGTCGAGAGTCGAGGGCCTGACCTTCGGTTCGCCGCGCGAACGGCGTTTTGGATGTTTTTACTCCCAACGAACGGTTTAAGGACGAAATGCGTTTTGCCAGACGCTCCATCTCATCCAAAACAGGATCAAGTTCAGCTTCGGTGACGTAGCCTTCGTCCATGCTGAGAAAGAAAACCGAGGCCAGTTCCATCAGCGAGCCGTAAGATTGTTCCAGGAAGTGCGCGAAGTCTTTGTCAGAGTTACGACCCGACCCTTCAGCAATGTTTGAGCTGACTGAAACCGAAGCCCGTCGAATCTGCGAGGTCATTGCATATACCTCCTCGCGCGGGAATCGTTTCGTCAGGCGATAAATGACGTGGTTGATTTTGCGCGCCTCCTGCCACACCTCCAGTTTCTCGAATCGGAATCGTGTTCTCATAATATCGGTTTTCTTGGTTAGTCTTTGGTTGTGCTTTTTCTCAAAACCACGCGCCTGTCAGCTTCTGGCCCTCGACCCTCGACCTTCGACCCTCGACTCACCTTGTAAATGTATTGCATCGGGTGCTCGTCGAGAATGTTCTGCCAGATGCCGCCAATTTTCTGTGGGTCGAAATAGTTGAACCCGGCGTAGAAATAAAGAGGGACGATGGGGACGTCGTCGGCGATGAGGATGGTTTCCGCCTGCCGGAAAATTTCTGCGCGCTTTTGCAGATCAGTCTGGAGGTTCGCCTCTTTGACGAGTGCATCGTATTGGTCATTTTTCCAGCCGGTGCGGTTGTTGCCGCTTGAGCTGGTGAACAGATCGAGGAATGTGTTCGCATCGTTGTAATCGCCGATCCAACTCGACATCGAGATGTCGTAATCGAGCTTGGATTGCGACGAGTAAAAAACTTTCCGCTCAATCTGGCGCAGTTCGACTTCAATCCCCAGAGTGTCGCGCCACATCTGTTGCAGTTCGATGCCGACTTTGCCGTGCAATTTCGCACCGCCACCCGCTGCGCCGAAGAACGTGTAGTTCACGCGTGGGAATCCTTTGCCGCCGGGAAAGCCTGCTTCGGCGAGAAGTTTGCGTGCGGCTTCCGGATCGAAGCCCGGTGCAGTTGGCGCGGTGTAATTCGCCACGCCCAACGGCACGAAATGTGTGGCGGGTTGTTCCGCGCCCTTGGTGAGCTTGGAGATGATACGATTTTTGTCCGTGGCGAGCGCGAAGGCGCGGCGCACCCGCGCGTCATTGAACGGCGGCTTCGTCACATTGAAGCGATAAAAATATGTGCCGAGGTAAGTGAAGCTGTGGAAGTCGGGTCGCTTGGCGAGCAAGTCCATGAGTTCGGTGGGCACTAGGTCTTTGTCCCACACGATGTCGGCGACGCCCGTCTCGTAGAGATTGAGTGCGGTATTGGCTGAACCGGTCGGCAGCACGTCAATGATCTCGGACAGAGTATTCGCTGCGTCCCAGTAGGACGGATTGCGCAGCAGACGGACTTTGTCGTTCACGCGCCATGAGCCGAGCGTGAACGCGCCACTCGTGGACAACGGCTTCACATGCAGCCAGCGGTCGCCGTGTTTTTCGATGACCTGACGTGGCACGACAGCGAGCGTGGGGAACGAACAAAGTTCCAGAAAGAACGCGAGCGGTGAGTTCAGTTCCACCTGCACCGTGCGCGAATCCAGCGCGCGAATGCCAACTTGCGATTGGTCTTTGATCTTGCCGTTATACCAATCCTCCGCGCCCTTGATGTAGAACAACTGTCCTGCGTAGTCGCCCGCCGTGGCTGGACTCAGCGCCCGAAACCACGACCAGACGACATCGTCGCTCGTGATGAGTTCGCCTGTTGACCAAGTGGCGTTGGTGCGGAGATGAAACGTATAGGTGCGACCATCAGGCGAAATGTCCCAACTTGCGGCGATCGCAGGCACGGGCGCGGCATTGCGCGGTTCAAGCTTGGTCAATCCATCGAACAGCGCCTTGGTGATGCGCATCTCGGAAATGCCGGTGACGATGTGCGGGTCGAGCGATTCGGGTTCGTTGGCGTTGCAGATGGTGATGTTGGCGGGAAGCTCGCGATGACCGCAGCCGGAAATCAGAAGACAGAGGCCAGAGGTCAGAACCAAAGCTGGCCAAAAGCAAAACCGCGCCAGCGGGTGTTTCCCAGTGGCGCGGTTCGCGAATAACATCGCCGTGAATTTTTAAGGCGCGGCGTTTGTGGATACAGCCGCTGGTGCGGCGACAGGCGCAGTGTTTGAACCCGTCACTGCAACTGCGGGGACGACTGCCGGCGCAGGTTGAAGCACGCCAGACTGCTTGTTCTCGGCTTCGACGCCGCTCTTGAATTTGTCCAGCTTCTCGCCATGCACGCCTTTTTGGAACAGTGCGATGAGGATTAGCAGTGCGAAAAACGCGATGGCCGCAAACTTGGTGATCTTGGTGAGGGGATTGCCCGCGCCCGCGCCGAACAACGCGTCAGCCGCGCCCGCGCCGAATGCCAGACCAGCACCCGCTTCTTTCTTGGGCAGTTGCACCAGCACAAGCAGGATCAATAGCAGGCAATCAACGACCAGCACCGCAGTCAATAAACCGATGAATAAGCTCATAATCGTATCTTAGATGGAATTTTTAATGATGTCAGCAAAACTTCGCGCTTCCAAAGCCGCGCCGCCCACGAGCGCACCATCCACATCAGGCTGGCTCATCAACTCTTTTGCATTGGCGGGTTTCACGCTGCCGCCGTATTGGATGCGGACTTTCTTCGCAGTCGCCTCGTCGAACAGCTTTACGAGCAAACCACGAATGAATGCGTGTGCGTCCTGTGCCTGTTGCGTCGAAGCGGTCTTGCCCGTGCCGATGGCCCAGACGGGTTCATAGGCGATGACAGTTTCAACCATCTGTTCCTTGGTCAAACCAGCGAGACTGCCGCTGACTTGGGTTTCCAAAACTTTTTCCATCTGGCCACCTTCGCGTTCGGCAAGAGTTTCGCCCACACAAACGATCGGCTTCAAGTTGGCTGCGTGAACCGCTGCCGCCTTCTTCGCGATCAACGCATCCGATTCCTTCTGGAACTGGCGACGTTCGCTGTGGCCGAGAATGACGTAGCGCGTGGAAAATTCCTTGAGCATCCCAGCAGCGATCTCGCCGGTGAATGCGCCGTTGCCGTTCTCGCTCATGTTCTGCGCGCCGAGGCGGATGTTGGAATCGAGGATGGCTTTGGAGACGGATTCGAGCGCGGTGTAGGGCGGGCAGACGACGATATCCACTTCCTTCACGTTCGCGAGATCGCGCTTGAGGTCGTCCACGAGCGCGAGGGCTTCGGCGACCGTCTTGTTCATCTTCCAGTTGCCGGCAATGATCAGTTTACGTTCTTTGTTCATTTCAAAATCTCCAGATTTCCAAATTACTTGTTGCTCAGCGCGGCCACGCCCGGCAGCTCTTTACCTTCCAAAAATTCTAGGCTCGCGCCACCGCCCGTGCTCATGAACGTCACCTTGTCGCCCATGCCTGCGCGGTTGATCGCTTTTACGCTGTCGCCACCGCCGATGATGGTCTTCGCGCCGTTCTTTTGCGTAGCATCAACGACCGCTTGCGCGACCGTGTTAGTGCCAACAGCAAAACGCTTGTCTTCAAAAATCCCCATCGGGCCGTTCCACAAAACCGTCTTGGCAGTGGTGATCGCCCTGGCAAACGCCGCTGCGGAAGCCGGGCCGATGTCCACGCCTTCTTCGGAATCGGAAATGTTCGGTTCGTTGTTCGTGCGCGGGTTGGTCAGATCAATGATCGGCTTGCCCTTCTTGTTCAACTTGTCGGTGACGACAGGCGTCGCGACCGTGTTGTCCGTCGGCAAAAGGAATTGCACGCCGAGCTTCTTGGCTTTCTCCAAAGCTGCGAGTGCCATGTCCGTCTTATCCGGTTCAACGAGGGATTTACCGACCTTGAAACCTTGCGCCAGCTTGAACGTATAAGCCATCGCGCCACCGATCAAAATCGTGTCCGCCTTTTCGAGCAGGCGATCAATGACCTTGATTTTGTCAGAAACTTTCGCGCCGCCGAGGATGACCACGAACGGGCGAGCCGGTTTGTCCAATTCGTCACCGAGGAACTTGAGTTCACGTTCCATCAACAGACCCGCCGCGCACTGGCCTCCGCGCTTGGCGATGACTCGCGCAATGCCTTCTGTGGAAGCGTGCGCGCGGTGCGCCGCTCCGAATGCGTCGTTCACATAAACATCCGCCAGCTTGGCGAGCTTCTCAGCGAACGCAGGATCGTTGGCCTCTTCTTCGTTGTAGTAACGGACGTTCTCCAGCAACAACACGCCGCCGGGCGGAAGTTCGTTGGCGAGCTTCTCAACTTTTTCGCCGACGCAATCGTCTGCAAAATTCACCTTTGTACCGAGCAACTCAGCGAGCCGTGCTGCCACCGGACGCAACGACATCGTAGCTTCGCGCTGACCTTTCGGACGACCCATGTGTGCCGCGAGGATGACACGACCACCTTTTTCGATCAGTAGGCGCAGCGTGGGGAGAGTTTCTTTGATGCGCGTCTCGTCGGTGATGACCATGACGCCGTCTTTTTCTTCGAGCGGCACGTTGTAATCCACACGGATGAACACGCGTTTGCCATGAACGTTGAGATCGCGAACTGTGAGCTTTGCCATAAATCTTTTTCTGTCTGGTTTTGTCCCCAAAAAGGGAACGCGCAGGATAGCGATGGAGCGTGTGGAGTCAATGTTTTCGCCGAGTAAAACGGGACGCGCGTGCAGCTTTGATGCTGGCCCGAAGTGGCGACAGCTTGGTCATTGGAACGCCGCCTAAAGGCGGCGTTCCTCAATTCACCAACTGATACCAATTATTGCGCTGGTGTGGTTCATAGCCGAGGTCTTTGATCAGGCGATGCATGTCCGGCACGGTCATGCTGAAGGTCGTGCCCGCCTGCGAGACCACGTTCTCCTCGATCATGATGCTGCCGAGATCGTTCGCGCCGAACTTGAGCGCCACCTGTCCGATCTCCAATCCCTGCGTGACCCACGAGCTTTGGATGTTCTCAAAGTTGTCGAGGTAGATGCGGCTCAATGCCTGCGTGCGAAGATACTCGTGCGCGCCAACCGTCGGCGCGCGAAGCTTCGTATGCTCGGCTTGAAACGTCCACGCGATGAACGCGGTGAAATGGCCGGTGGGATTTCCCTTCACCCCGTCCCTCTCCCCATCGGATGGGGAGAGGGTGGCCGAAGGTCGGGTGAGGGGCACGTTCGCGTAGCCGAGCGATTTGTCCTGCTGCGCTCGCAAGCGATCCAGATGCTCGATGCGATCTTCAATCGTCTCCACATGACCGAACATCATCGTCGCACTGGAAAACAATCCGAGCCGATGCGCCACGTCCATGACTTCGAGCCAATCGTTGCTCATCGCCTTGAGCGGGGAGATCCGCTGACGCACACGATCCACCAGAATTTCTCCGCCGCCGCCGGGGATTGAACCCAGCCCAGCCGCCTTGAAATCACCGATGATCTTTTCCAACGGCTCGTTGAACACATCACGGAAATGGATGAACTCACTCGGACTGAAGCCGTGGATATTGAAACCCGGAAATTTATTTTTCACATGCGACAGCAGATCGAGATACCACTGCTTGGTCAGCTTCGGATGATGCCCGCCTTGCATCAACATCTGATTACCACCCAACGCGATGGTTTCTTCGATCTTCTTATCAATCTCCGGCAACGAGATCACATACGAATCGTCGTCCTTCTCGGTGCGATAGAATGCGCAGAACTTGCAATAGACGTTGCAGACGTTCGTGTAGTTGACGTTGCGATCCACGTTGTAAGTCACGATTTCGTTACCGCGACCGGCGTAAGCCTTGGCCTTGGCAAGTTGACGCCGATGATCCGCCAGTGCGCCCAGTTCTTCGAGCGGGAGGGAATAAAGTCGTCTGGCATCGGCAGCGTTGATGCGTTTGCCGTCCCAAACTTTCTGGAGCAACTCGTCCAGTGACGCGTCGTAAATCACGCGACGAGGTTAGCCAATAACCCAAACGTTGCAACCGCACTTTGCTTCGTTATGCTTTTCACAGGCATCAATTATGGCCGCACAGTTTGAATTTACTTTGAATGGCCGAGTCGTTCGCGTCGCGGACGTTTCCCCCAACACCACCCTGCTCGACTATCTCCGCAACTCCGGTCTCACCGGCTCGAAGGAGGGTTGCGCCGAGGGCGATTGCGGCGCGTGCTCCGTGGCCATCATCGAGCGGGATGCGAACGGCAAGCCGACTTATCGTGCGGTGAACAGTTGCCTCATGCCCGTTTGCCTTGTCGCCGGGCGCGAAGTGGTGACGGTCGAAGGCGTCGGTTGTTCCGCGCGTCAACATCCGGTGCAGCAGAAGATGGTCGAGCATCTTGGCTCGCAATGCGGCTATTGCACGCCCGGTTTCATCTGCTCGATGTTCGAGGGCTACTATCGCGACGATCTCCACACCCACGCCGATCTCGACGAACAACTCGCCGGAAATCTCTGTCGCTGCACCGGCTACCGCCCGATTCGTGACGCGGCGGTAGAAGCCTTCAGTCATCGGCTGTCAGCTATCAGGCAAGACAGTTTCGTTGAACGTCTAAAAAAATCTGACGCCAAACTTGGCGCAGCGAATTACGAGAGTGCAGGCGAAAAGTTTCTGCGTCCGACTGCGCTGGCTGAATTGTTGGCCCAACTGAAAGCCAATCCCGATGCCCGCCTTATCGCTGGGGCAACCGAGCTGGGTCTGGAAATCACCAAGCGTTACAAGAAGTTCCCCACGCTCATCTCCACTGAGGCCGTGGCCGAGTTGAAGGAGATCAAAGCCATTGAAACCGAATGGCACATCGGCGCGGCCGTCACGCTCACGGAAATTGAAGACAAGCTGGGCGAAGAATTTTCGATGCTCGGCGATATGCTGCGCGTGTTCGGTTCGCGACAGATCCGCAATCGCGCCACGATGGGCGGCAACATCGTCACCGCCTCGCCCATCGGCGACAGCGCACCCGTGTTGCTGGCGCTGGACGCGAAGGTGGTGCTTGCAAAACTGCAAGACGCGGAAACGATTCTCCCTCTCCCGGGGGAGATGGCCGGGGTGAGGGCGGACGTTACACAAAACAACTCCCCGACGGAGCGCACGCTTCCCATCGCCGACTTCTTTGTCACGTATCGCAAGACCGCGTTGCACCCCGGCGAGGTTTTGAAGGCCATCATCATTCCGCGTGGCGCTTCAGCCAGCGGACTCACGCGCAAAACAGCATGGTTCAAAGTTTCCAAGCGACGCGAGATGGACATCAGCACCGTGGCGGGCGCGTTCGTGGTGGACTTGAATGCGCAGAACATCGTCTGTCAGGTGCGGCTTGGTTATGGTGGTGTTGCGGCCATGCCAGCGCGGGCGATGAAGACGGAGGCGGCGTTACTCGATAAAACTTGGAGCGCGGAAACCATCTCAAGTGTATTGCCGATCCTGCGGACGGAGTTCACCCCCATCTCGGACGTGCGTGGTACGGCGGAATATCGCAGCGGACTGATCACGAGTTTGCTGGAGAAGTTTTTTGTTGAATCCATCTCATTAACACCGGGCTTCAGCCCGGTGACTGACGGGCGGGAGGTTGAAACCGGTTCAACGGTTTCGGGCGCGCGGCAAGCCGTTGAAACGGCTGGAACATCGTTGTTGTCGGTCAACACCGGGCTGAAGCCCGGTGTTAATGAGAGCGGGAAGGAAAGTCCACCTCATGAAAGCGCGCACAAGCACGTCACCGGTGAGGCGATGTATGTGGACGACCAGACATGCGGCAAAAGCTTCCTTGAGGTCTGGCCGGTTTGTTCGCCGCACGCACACGCGAAGATTTTGAAACGCGATGCCACCGCTGCCCGACTGATGCCTGGCATCAAAGCCGTGTTGCTCGCGGAGGATATTCCCGGTCGCAACGACGTGGGCGCGGTGAAACAAGACGAGATACTGCTCGCAGACAAAGAGGTTTTGTTTCACGGCCATCTCGTCGCGCTCGTGGTGGGCGATTCGCAAGAAGTTTGTCGCGCGGCGGCGGAGAAAGTTATCGTCGAATATGAGACGCTTGCGCCGATTCTCACGCTGCGTGATGCGGTAGCGAAAGGAAGTTTTCACAATGAATCCAACTTCATCCGTCGAGGCGACTCGGAGAAACACTTAACTGCTGCGCCGCTGACGCTCGAAGGAGAATTCGAGTTCGGCGGGCAGGAGCATTTCTATCTGGAGACGAACGCGGCTTGGGCAGAGCGCGGTGAAGATGGTTCGATGTTCGTGGTCTCTTCCACGCAGCATCCGTCCGAAGTGCAGCAGATCGTTTCGCACGTCTTGCATCTGCCGGTGAACAAAGTCGTGGTGCAGATGCCGCGCATGGGCGGTGGTTTCGGCGGCAAGGAAACACAGGCAGCCACGCCAGCCGCGCTCGCCGCGCTCGCGGCGCATCACACCGGCAGGCCGGTGCGCGTGCGGTTCAATCGCGATCAGGACATGATGCTCACGGGCCATCGCCATCCATTTCTTGCGAAGTTCAAGGTGGGCTTCGATGGGGACGGCACGTTGCGCGTGGTGCAGGCTCATCTGTGGTCGAACGGCGGCTGGTCGCAGGACTTGTCGCAGGCCGTCACTGACCGCGCGCTTTTTCACTTGGACAACTGCTACTACATCCCCGCCGTCGAATTTCGCGGGCAGGTGGCGAAAACAAATCTGTCATCAAACACCGCGTTTCGCGGATTCGGCGGCCCGCAGGGCATGTTGGTCATTGAGGAAATTTTGGATCGCGTGGCACGGCGGTTGGGTTTGCCGCCGGAGGTTGTTCGGGAGCGAAATCTCTACCGTGGGACGGATGCGACCAATACGACGCATTACGGACAGCTCATCGAGGACAATCGCATCCAGACAATCTGGCAGGAGTTGAAGAAGTCGGCGGAGTTGGAGAAGCGGCGTGGAGAAATCGCGGCGTGGAATGCGACGCACCCGCACAGCAAACGCGGCCTCGCGATGACGCCAGTGAAGTTCGGCATCAGCTTCACGGTCACGCATCTCAACCAAGCGGGCGCGTTTGTGTTGATCTATCAGGACGGCACGGTGCAGTTGAACCACGGCGGCACAGAGATGGGTCAGGGATTGCACACCAACGTGGCAATGATCGCCGCGAAAGAACTGGGCGTGAAACTGACCGACATCCGAGTGATGCCTACGAGCACGGACAAAGTGCCGAACACCTCGGCGACGGCGGCGAGCGCGGGGACGGATTTGAACGGTGCGGCGGCGAAGAATGCGTGTGAAACCTTGCGTGGACGGTTGCTGCCGATTGCACAAGTGCTATTGAAAGAAAAACTCGGCGCTGAACCAAAGCTTGAAAACATTTCGTTCGCGAACGGAGAAGTTTTTGATGCCACCGCGACGCAGACGAAGCTGACGTTCGCGCAAGTTGTACAGAAGGCGTATTTCAGCCGCGTGAGTCTGTCGGCCACGGGTTACTACGCGACTCCGGGGATTCATTGGGATCGGGTGGCGGGGCGCGGCAAACCGTTTCATTATTTCTCGAATGGTGCAGCAGTCACCGAAGTGGAGGTGGACGGTTTCACCGGGATGCAACAAGTGTTGCGCGTGGATATTTTGCAGGATGTGGGCGACTCGGTGAACGAAGGCGTCAATCGTGGCCAGATCGAAGGCGGTTTCGTGCAAGGCATGGGCTGGCTCACTGCGGAGGAGCTTCTTTGGAACGACAAAGGTGTTCTGCTCACTCACTCGCCGGACACTTACAAGATTCCATCCATCGGCGATGCGCCGCGTGAATTTAATGTGAACTTCCTGAAAAACGCGACGCAGAAATCCGTTGTGCATGGCAGCAAAGCCGTGGGCGAACCACCGCTCATGCTCGCCATCTCCGTGCGTGAGGCGATTCGTGATGCGGTGGCGGCGTTTGGAAAATCTGGCGGTGAAGTTCCACTCGCCTCACCCGCGACGTGTGAGGCGATCTGGAGGGCGATACAAAAGCGGCGCAGCGAACAATGACAAGCAAGTCAAGTCAGCGTCTCTTGCTAAACAATTACCTGCGCCGTTTTGCAAGGCCAGTCGCGCGAACATACAATACAATGATAACCAACTCTGTACTGTTTTCTTAAGGCATAGTCGCTGGTCATGAAGTGAAGGAAATGCTCACCGACCCAGGTTCGACAGGTTGGACATGTATTTGCAATATACTCTTCGTCTAAAGTTTGGCTGTATTGCCGCTCCAAACAAACTCCCAACTCGCGGGCAATCCGGATTTGGTCGTCTGTAAATTTGTTCGTCCCCAGAGTGTAGTTTTCTGCGATTTGTATAAAACAAACCTTCAATTGGCGTTCGCATCGCCTACAACGAGCCGTATCAATTATTAAATGATTTTCTCGTAACGGCATGTGACAGTCCTTGCATTTTGGACTTATGCACTGATTGATCCGGGTTGCCAATAACGCCTCGCCAACACGAATCATTTCCAATGCTTCGCCATCGTGAACCTCGAATTCAATCAACGCTATTCCCTCTTCCAGATAATATGCCAATGCCGATTCTTCAGGTTTGTGGGTCACAACAACTTCTATTGCCGCCACGGGAATATTCGCTTCAGTAAGCAACAAAACATCTGGCTTACAATAGCCGAGATCGTGCTCCAAACGGACTTGAGTCGCCTTCCTAAGCAAATTCGCCTCGTGAAGTTTCCCGCACTTTCCGCAAGGCCATGCGACAGGCAAAGGAGTTCGGCTATCAAGATGCTTTAATATTTTTTCAAAGAGGAATGTCTTTGCAATAAAATGCAGCGCAGTCTCAGGCTTGCAATTGGTAGTGTCGTAGTGAGCGAAATGATGGGTAACTTTATTTCCCTTTCTCGCCACTAGAGAACTTTTGCAGCATGGGCAAATACAATTCGCCTTTAGCCCACTCTCTACTTGTGAAATATGAGCCCATTCCCCGCACTTGAGCGCGTATGGAATTTTAATTTCGCGCTGCATAACAATTAGGCCGGAGTCAACTTCTCCGACACTGTGCCCAGCCCTTCGTTCAGCGACTCCGCCCGCTTCTCGATGTATTGCGCCACGATGCTGACGGCGATCTCCGGCACGCTCTCCGAACCGATTTTGATCCCAACCGGACACGCGACGCGCGCGACTTCTTCTGTCGTCGCGATTTTCTTTTTAATGAAATGTTCGACAATCGTGCGCGCCTTTCGCGCACTGCCGATCATGCCGAGGAATTGGAATGGGCGATGAATCCACGTCTCCAGCACGAGTGCATCGTGCTTGTGGCCGCGCGTGACGATAAGGCCGAAGGTGGGCGGGGCGGGGAAGGGTGTGTTGAGTTGGTCGTCCCAATGACCGACGTGAAGGGAAACTTCGCGCGGGAAAATATTGTAGTTCGCCAGTTCGGGGCGGTCGTCGAAAATGCTGACGGCGAAATCAAGTTGCAACGCGAGCGGCGCGACGGCCTGGGCGATGTGGCCCGAACCGGCGATCCACAATGCGCAGGGCGGCGTGATGGTTTCGGTGTAGAGCCAGTGGGAAAGGTTGAAGGTTGAAGGTTGAAGGTTGAAGGTGGGATCGAGGCGCGCGATGGAGAAGTCATTCTTCACTCCCCAAGTTTTTTCAACGTCGCGCGTGGTGAGGTCATTCCAGAAACTTTCTCCGGCGGTTTGTGCGTTGGGAATGATGACGCCAAAAACTTTTCCGCCACAGATCAAGCCGTCGTCCCAGCCGAAGTCGTGATCGAGAACAAGCTCGAAGGTTTCGGGCTTGCCGGTTTTCAGCGCGTTGAGGGCGAGGCGTTGTGCTTCCGCTTCGAGGCAACCGCCGCCGAGTGTGCCGGTGATTTTTCCGTCTGCATGAAAGACCGCCTTCGCGCCGGACTTCTGAGGGCTTGATCCATTGACACGCGTGAGAATGCCGAGCGCGACACGCTCGTTCGCAGCGGCTGCGTGGGCGAGGGTGGAGAAGATTTTGTTCATGCGCGGTGAAACGGGCGGTTAATGAAACGCAGGAATTTTCGCCGCGTCCACCACGGCTTCCACCACTCGCTCGACGCTGATGCCGTTCATGCAGCGGAAATCAATTGGGCACTCGCGCAGGAAACACGGCGAGCACGGCGCATCGGATTTCAAGAGCCGATGTCGCGCATCGCCCGGCAAACCTGGCCCGGTCAGTTCCGGCGATGTGCTGCCAAACGGAACGACGACCGACGTGCCTAACGCAGCGGCGACGTGCATCGGGCCGGTGTCGTTCGTGAGCAGGACGCGGGAGAGTTTCAACAACGCCATCAGTTCGCGGAGCGAGGTCTGGCCTGCCACATTGCCGATTGCCGATTGCTGATTGCCGATTGAGGACGCGATGGTTTCGGAAGTTTGAACGTCCGCTTTGCCGCCAAGGATGAGCCAGTGACAGTTCGTGCGAGTTTGAATTTCGCGCGCGGCGGCGATGAATTTCTCCGCAGGCCAGCGTTTTGCCGGGCCGTATTCAGCCCCGGGATTCAGCGAGAAGATCGGCACTGAAACATTCTCCAATCCGAATTTCTTCTTCGCTGCGGTGAGTTCATCTTCGGTCACGGCCAACATTGGCGGCAGCACTGAACCCTCTGCGCCGAGTGCGGCGACAAGATGGAGATATTGGTGGAGGTGGTGGGAGGAAGGCGAGGGGCGAGGGGCGAGGGGCGAGAGGGCTGCCGAAATGAGTTCGCGCACTTCGCTCTCTGTTCGCTTGTGCATCTTCACCGCATCAGCGCGTGTCGGAATCGCGTCTGTCAAAAACCAGTTGCGCCACGGCCATCTGCCGCCGACGCGGCGAGGAATGCGCGCAAGCCAGACTTCCATTGCTGAACGCGGCGAGTTGGGCAGCACGAGCGCGAGATCGAAGTTTCCTGCGCGCAGTCTTCGTCCCAGCGCGAATAATCCTTCATTCTTGTTGAACGTGATGATTTCGTTGAGTGCAGGATGATGCAGATATACATCTCGCAATTTTTCATGTGTGAGCAGCGTGATGTGAGCGGCGGGAAACTTTTCTCGCAACCGTATCAGCGCCGGCGTCGTCATCACGGCATCGCCGAGCCAGTTCACGCCACGAACGAGGATGCGGCGTGGAGTTGGATGGAAGCTCACGGACATGATGGATTGATCACGCTCACTTGAAGCAAATCTTTCTCACGCAATCGCGGAAGTCGTCCGCGCCGTTGACGATGTTGATCTCCACGCGCATGAAATAAAATGGCAGATCGCGTCGGTCCAACTTGGGGAAACGCACGGCGTCCTTCTGCGTGGTGATGATAATTTCCGCCTGACGTTTTTTGCCGCGATTGATCGCGTTGAGAATTTCCTGCTGCGTGAACCGGTGATGATCTGCGAAGCGTTTCGCGTAGACAAGTTCCGCGCCGAGCTTCACGAGGCTTTGTTCAAAACTTTCCGGCTGCGCGATGCCGCTGAGCGAGGCGACTTTCTTTCCTTTGATTAAATCCAGCGACACGCGCTCGCCGGTGAACACGTCCTCCAAATACTTGGGACTGTGAATACATTCGATGATGGGCGCGGTGGGATTCAACGCAGTGATGCGCTTCCGCAACTCAGCAGTGTTGCCATCGCTCTTGGTGATGAAGATGGTGTTGGCGCGGGCGAGATGCGATGGCGGCTCGCGCAACGTGCCGCGCGGCAGCATGTGTTCGTTGCCGAACGGCTGCTGGCAATCAATCAACACCACGTCATGCCGACGTCCGCGCAGATGCCAGTATTGGAATCCATCGTCGAGCAACAATGTGTCGCAGCCGAACTTCTCGATCGCGTAGCGTCCGCTCTTCACGCGATCTTTATCCACGAGCACGACAACATCCTTGAGATTGGACGCGAGCATGTGCGGTTCGTCACCGGCCATTTCGGAATCGAGTAGCAAAGATTTTCCATCGGACACAACGCGTGGCGGCGTGGATTCGCGGCGGAAGAGCAGGCGATCAATCAGCGACTTGTGCAACGGTGGCGGCTTGGAACGATAACCGCGCGAGAGAATGGCGACGTTGCGTCCGGCATCGCGGAGTTCGCGCGCGAATTTTTCCACCACGGGAGTTTTGCCCGTGCCGCCGACGGTGAGGTTGCCGATGGCGATGACTTGCACACCGAGCGTGGTGTCGCGCAGGATGCGGGAGTTGTAGAGGAAGCGGCGGAACTTGATGGCGACGGTGAAAAGTTTTGAGCCGCCAAACAACAAACCCCGGATGATGGCCGCGCGTTTCCCGCGACGTTCATCGAAGATGACTTCGAGGATGAACGTTTCAAAGGTTTCGATCCAGACGCGGAATTGCTCTCGCATGTGGGGTCATGTTGCCAAGCGAGAGAGGGCAGGGCAAGCCAGCGGGATTTTGGGATTCAACGCAAAGGCGCGAAGATTTCCCCGGCGCGCGGACGGTCCCCGTCCGCAGCGGATGTATCACGAGAGATGCGTCCGAATTATTCCAAGTCACACTATGGGCGGCGCGCTGCGGGCGAGGGACCGTTCGCGCTCCAGCCGATTGCGGCTTCGCCGCGCTATGCCTTTGCGTTAAAAGTCTTCAGCTTGGATTTCGCGCCTCGACAACGGTTGAGCCGCCATCAATCCTGCGCGCGTCGCCATGAAATCCACGCCACGCCTGTCTGGGCCGGTTCTCGCTTTCGGCATCGTTTGCTTCGCCATCTGTGCGCTCGTTGGTTGGTATGCGCTCAAAGATCGCAAGCACTCCGCCACTGGCGAGTCGTTACAAACCGAGGTTGCTGCCACCACGCCTGCTGAAACTTCTTCTGCGACTGAAACCAATCTCGACGAGCCGGTGGTCGCGTATGATTTGTCTCAAGGCATCCCGCCGGTGATTCCGATTTCGCTCGTGCCGGTGTTGGTAGAGGCGGAGAACAGCACATGGCTCAAGGACGTGCAGTATCTTCGCATCCCGCGCGGAACGCAGGATTTGGGAGGCATTGAATTTCATCTCGAAGGCATGATTCAATTGCAAGGGCGCGCATCGAAGGAGTGGAAGGGGCGGAGTTACCGCACGTCCGTCAGTGTTCCAGTGACGCTGACAAATGTGGTAGATGGAAATTTTGAGATCATCGAGCGCGGTAGCAATATCTCCAGCGTCTATCTGCTCGCTGGCACTCGTTATGACGGAGATCAGGATTCAGTGATCGCCAATGTCGTTTGGCGTTACACCGATGGCAGCAGTGCTTCGTCTCCCGTCCAGTATGGAGTTCACGTTCGGGATTGGGTGCGTGAAGTTTTCGAGTCGCCGGAGAAGCTCTCGTATCCGTTCACCAAGGTTGTCTGGGCTGTGCCGGATTTGAAACAGTCGGAGCAGTTTTTACGACTATACAGATTCGGCCTCGCGAATCCCCAACCTCGGAAAGTTGTCCGCCAGCTTGATCTCGTCAGCACGATGGCCGAGCCGACGTTGTTTGTGGTGGGGCTTACGCTGGATCCGCTTCGGTTGGGTGAGCGACCAGATTCTTCGCGAGACCTTGAGCCGACTGATAGTGTTTCTGGCATTGCGCTTGGACTCATCGTAGTCGGACCGGACAATCAGCTCGTGCCCAATGCGAGAATCGAATTCAGAATCCTGCGCCGGGATGGACGGTTGCAGCATAATCTCAAGCGGATGATCAAAACGGATGACTCCGGTTTGGCCACACTCAGATTTCTGGCTGAAGAGATGAAACAACTTCAGGTGTCCGTCAGCCATGATGATTTCGGCGCGAAGAAAATGGTTTGGGACACGGAATCAGGGGATGTCATCCCTGCGTCTTACACGATCAAGCTCGGCAGTGGCATCACCATCGGAGGCACGGTGGTGGATGATGCGGATCAGCCGATTGCTGGTGCGAAATTAAGTCTCGGTCGTTTCTGGACTGGTGACGACGATATGCACAAGAAGGGCGAACAACCCGATTATCCGAGCAAGACGATTACAACGGATGCGATGGGCGGCTGGCAGGCAAAGGGTTTGCCAGCGGAGTTGCTGGATCGGATTAGTCTTTACGCAACGCATGCTGATTTTGTGGGGACAGGCCTTACAGTTGGAGGCAAAGCAGATGAGGAATCCAAACTTCGTGATGGAACACACAAGCTTGTTTTGAAACGTGGCCTGTTCGTGCGCGGCAGGGTGACGGATGAGAGCGATAGCCCGATCAAGGACGCGCAGGTCTGGGCAGGCAAGCAATATCACTCAGGCATTCAGGACACCAAGTCGGATGCGAAGGGTGAGTTCAGTTTCCGCAATCTCAAGGAGGAAGAAATCCAATTCAGCGTGCTGGCCAAAGGGATGAAGCCTGAAACCAAAAACATCACGGTCAAGCCGGGCATGGCAGAGATTGTTTTCAAGCTCGGCAAGGGCAGCGTGATTCGCGGTGTCGTTCGGAACGAAGCGGGCGAGGCGATTTCGGATGTTCGACTTTCGTTGCAGAGCCGTTCGATGGATGGCTCGGAGTCGTATCCCTTTTCCATGAAGTCGGACAAGGATGGACGGTTTGAATGGGATGGTGCGCCAGACGAGCCGCAGAGGTTTTCAATCTACAAGGAAGGTTATGAATCCAAGGGCAGTCAAACGCTCAAGGTAGCTGAGGAGAACGTCGTCACGCTTCGCAAAGGTCGCAAGGTACAGGGCTGGGTGGTGGACGCGGAGACGGACAAACCCATCACGAAGTTCCGAGTGGGTGTCGGACAAAGACACGAGTTCGGTGATTCAGAACGATTCTACGCCAATCCAGGGATGAAAGAATTCTCCGATCCAAACGGGATGTTCATTTTGACCGTGAGCGATGAGCAAAGCAACGCCGTCAAGGGCGAGTCGGATGAATACGCTGAGAAGATGGAAAAACTTCCTGCTGCCGAGGACGGCGTGGTGAAAGTCACATTGCGTCTCAAACCCAGTCCGGCGTTGCGCGGCATTTTAGTGGATTCACAAGGTTCGCCTGTGGCAGGCGGCACGGTAGCACTGACAAAAGGAGACTCGATGGGCGGCGGCTCGATCCAACTTCGGAATGGCCGTCTCAGCAGCTACGATCAAGGCAACAAGGTCGTCACGACGGATGCGTCTGGAAATTTCAAGCTGTCATCGCCGCCAGAAAGCGGTGGCATCGTGGTGGGCGCGGCGGCGGTTGGTTTTGGCAGCGCGCCAACGGATCAGGTGCGGAGCAGCGGGCGATTGATGTTGCAGGGCTTTGGTCGCATTGAAGGCACGATCAAAGTTGCGGGCGTGCCGACGGCGGGGCAACAGTTCACATTCAACATCGCCAACATTGGTGTCTCTTACCAATCGGATGGCTTTGCCACATCCGACGAGCAGGGGAAGTTCACGTTTGAGAAACTTCCGGCGGGCGATGGTTCAGTCGTGCGCCTCATCAAGATGACGGAGAACTCTTGGCGACACAGTCACAACACCAGCGTCACCATCGAACCCGGCAAGACCACGCAAGTCAGTTTCGGTGAGGACGGTGCCGTGATCAAAGGTCGCGTGCATCTGGAAACACAACCTGCGGAGGGCGAGAAGTTGACGTTCGATGCGATGTTGCACACGAAGATGCCTCCGATGACTGAAAAATTTTCCACGCCGGAAGAGTGGCAGGTTTTTTACAAATCGCCGGAATACAAGGAGCGCATGAAACAGATGAAAAACTACGGCGTGACCATCGGCGCTGACGGAACATTCTCGGCAGATTCCATTCCGCCGGGCGAATACACATTCACTGTCACGGCTGGCAAACCGGGCGAGGATCGTTGGAATATGAAGCCAGTGGCCACCGGCAGCACCACAGTCACCATCCCCGAAAACTCCACGCCGTATTCGCCGGTCTTCGTGCCAGATATTTTCCTGAAGCCGGTGCAGAAGCCGTGAGGTGTAGCGGTGGGCATCCTTGCCCGCCGTAGAGGGCGGCATCCTGCCGCCCGGAAACCGCGACGGTAGTTCTAGGGCGTAAAAAATTGCGGTTGTCTCTCAAAAGTTCGTGCGCCAGTTCCACCGGGCTGGAAGCCCGGCTCTACGGCAGGCAAGATGCCCGCCGCTACAGCTTCGCCAATTCTTCCCGCATCAGATTCACGAGAGGGCGGATTGTCTTTGCGCTGAATTCAAACGGACATCCAGCAGCGGCGAATAATTCCGGCAACGACCTTGAGCCTCCGAGCGCGAGGGCGGTCTTGTAGTCGCGCAGGGCTTTGGCTTTGTCGCGCTTTGAGTTGGCCCACACTTGCAATGCGCCGAGCTGCGCGATGCCGTATTCGATGTAGTAAAACGGATACAGAAAAATGTGGAGCTGGCGATGCCACAGGTTCGCCCGCACTTCCTCATAGCCGGTCCAGTCCACGTCGCCTGCAAACCGGTCCATGAGTTGATTCCACGCGGCGGAACGTTCGGCGCGGCTGTGGCCGGGATGCGTGTAAATCCAGTGTTGAAACGCATCCACCGTCGCGATCCAGCCCAGCACACCGATGATGCCTTCCAGATGCGTACGCCGGGCGCGATTGCCGTCGGCGGGCGAATAAAACTCCTCGATGAATTCGTTGCCGAGCAATTCCATGCTCATCGAAGCAACCTCACAAAACTCGATCGGCGCGCTACGATACGCGAGCAGGTCTTCGTTGCGCGTGGCCAGCGCGTGAAAGGCGTGCCCCGCCTCGTGCAAGATGGTTTCCACATCGCGCTGCTGCCCGACGGCGTTCATGAAGATGAACGGGAGGCGTGCCTCATTTAGGGTGGATTGATAACCGCCCGGCGCCTTGCCTTTGCGATTCGCGAGATCGAGCAGTTTCAAATCCTGCATCTGCTGGAAGCCCCCCGCGAGTTCACCGTCGAGCTTGTCAAAAATCTTCTGCGTGCGCGTCACCATTTCTTCTACCTGCTCGAATGGCTTGAGCGCGGGGCGATTCAACGGGTCAACCGCGCTGTCCCACGGGCGCAGCTTGTCGAGGCCGAGTTGTTTGCGGCGTTGCGCCTGTAACTCACGCACGGCGGGAACAACTTCGGTCGCCACCGCATCATGAAAATCGAAGCAGTGTTGCGGCGTGTAATCGAAGCGCCCCATGCGACGAAACATGTAGTCGCGATAGTTTTTGAAGCCAGCGTTCGCGGCGATCTTCTGGCGGAGGTTCACGAGTTGATCGAATTGATCTTCAAACTTCTCCCGTTCCAGCACGCGGCGCTTGGCCACGAGTTCCCACGCCTCCTGTCGCAACGGGCGATCCGGTTCTTCGAGGAACTTACCCATCGCCACGAGCGTTTTTTCCTCGCCGCGAAATTGCACGGTGAGTGAGCCGCTGAGTTTCTGGTATTGCTGGCCGACTTTGGATTCCTCGGTCTCCAACGCCACGTTTTCCTCGCGATACAACTCGACATGATTTTGCACGTCGCGGAGGAAGACATCGTAGCGCGGCGACGGCAATCGGGTGCATTGCGGATGCGCGATGAGAAGTTTCTCCAGTTGGAACTGGCGCGGCTTGAGTTGCGGCTCGATCTGCTCGACGAATTGTAGGTAAGCCTTTTCCGCATCGGCGTTGTCCGTGTGGCAGGACATGGCGATGTAGCGGCGGGAGGATTCCTCATCGAGCGCGGCGGTGAGTTCGCCCCACGCGAGCAACCACGCTTCGAGATCGGCTACGGACTTGGCGGCGGCGATGCGGGTTTCAAGTTGATCGAACAGCGGGGAGATCTGTTCCCAATCGCTCAAGTCGAGTTGCACAGGCACGAATTGACGCGCTTTGTAAGTCGGCAGAGAACCGAATGGCAATAAATTCATGCGGTGAGTGAAGCAAATGCAAAGCAGAAAGGCAGTATTTTCTTCTCGCATCAAGAACCACCGTTGTTGAAATTAGACTGAAATGGCCGACTCAACCCAAGTTGATACTCTTTTGACCGTACTAAAATACGCAGGTTTGTTCGTTGGCGGTATTTGCGGTTTTTTAGGCATCGTGGCCAACCCTCATGAGGAAAAAAGAATCCCATCACCGATAATCGGAGGAGAGGAACGGGTCGAACGAAAACTTACGGTTGGGGGAAAAAGATATCTGTCATTACTTGTTATAGGTTTTTTGGTAGCTCTCGGCGCGCAAATTACAGAGGGCATAAAGCAGAAACGCGATGAAGTAAAAACCAAGACGCGCGATGAAGAACTAGCCAAGAAAATCTCGAACGAAGGCTCTAGTTCGAGAGACGAGATTCGCGGTCTTCGCACTGAACTAGCAACCAATCCAGCCGTGGTGAATCCTTCTGTTCGATTGGCAATTCTTGGTACAGAGGAAAAAAGAATCACGGAGAAACGCAACGCTCTTGACCAACAAAGACAACTCATCGCAATTGAGCCAGTCAGCTTAAATAATCTACGATTGGAGCGGTCAAACCGAACTGCGATTATTCAATTTGAAAAGGATTTAGTCGAGAACCGGCGCAGGCAAGCCGAGATAGAACAGCAACGAATTCAGGAGGAAGACAAACAAGCGCAGGAACTAGCTCAAAAGAAGGCGCAAGAATCTGCCTTAGCAAAAGAAAAGCTGGTGACTGATCAATGCCTGTCTGTTTTTGATGATGTCCTTGGGTCTTTTTACTCAATCCTCATGAGCTTGGCCAAAGACACCGGAAACAAGGTGTTTTCAGATTTTCCAAAAAATCCACCCACCACAGTTCAGTCTAGTTTTTTTAACGAGGGCAAAATAGTCAGAGGAACGAATTCGCTCAGCTTGGGAACGAATTTATATTGGAGCTTTGATATTCGTTCTCAGGTCACTTCACAAAGCTCGCCCAGCAACCAAAGGTTTGCGTCGTTTAGTCCAGCCAGCCTTCGAATAAGTTGCAAAGGAAAGGATGGTCTTTTGTTTCTGCACGTAAGTCCCACAATTTCTGCTTCCAAAGGGGAAGTAGTCGAAGATGGTATCAACCAAGTTTTTCTCCGTCTAAAAACTTCAAATCAAGCTATGACCAATGGTCAATATTCAATGGCGAACTATGCTAAAGCAATAGACGAAGCTCTGCGGACTTTTTTGTCAGCGCAGGATGAGCAGTTCCCACTCAGCACAACAGCCAACCGGTAAAGGTCTCGCACACGAATATGTCTTTACGCAACCGTTGAACCGGGCGTCAGCAATAGACACATCCAACGCGGCGCGTTAAGCTGTCAATATCGAACAACCGACTAGTTCCCTGACGCCAATGTTGAATCGCAGCCAGTTTAGTTTTTGCCGCGTGCTGTTTTACGTACTCGTGTTGTTGGGCGTCAGTTGGACATTGAATCTTCACGGCAAGATCGCCGACGAGAAAACTCCTACTCAATCCGTCCGCATCCGTTTCGTGGACAGTGCGACGGGTTACGCGGTGAAGCCGAATTCTGTCGAGACGACACCGGCGGCTGGCGATCTTGCGCCGAGTCGCGTGAGGCGCAACGGCGTCAAACGCGGCGGACACACGACGCTGACACTGGATCAGGGACAACACGCGATCAAAGTCGTCGCACCCGGCTACCAACCGATGTCGGGTGAGTTCGTCGTGTTGCCGGAGAATCCTTACAACATCGTCTTTCAACTTGATCCCATCCAACAGCCTCGCGAACTCCAGCCAGAGAATGTCGCCGCGTTGCATCGCGTGAATCAGACTGTGTTCGTGGGTTTTCTTGTAGATGAAGAATCCGGCCAACCACTCGCCAAGGCCGTCGTGCGAGCGGAACCAAGCGGCAATCAAACCCGCACGGATGCGCGCGGTTATTTCCAGATTTATGTGCCGGTGCAAACGTTGGCCGAGGCCACGAATACTCCCGCGAAATTGATTTTTACCCAACCTGGTTTCCGCACCGAGGTGCGGCAGTATCTTGAACTCTGGTCCGAGGGCGATTGGATTTATCGCATCCGGCTGGATCGTGGCGAAGGAATCAAGACGGTGGATGACCGCTTGTTGCGGCGGCGCAGTGGGTATCCGATTGCGACGTTGGAACAAGCGCCGACGGCGAACGTGCCAGCCATCACAGCCAAAGTCACAACGCAAGTTGTCACCGAGAACATCATCACTCAGGCGATAATCAGCGGCGAGCTCGGCATGACGCCGAAATTAAACGCCATCGTGCCAGTGCGGATTCCAACGAACATCCGCGTGCTGCGACAGGACGGCACGAACATTGATTACATTTCGCTGCAAACTTATTGCCAGCGGTCGTTGCCGTCAGAATGGATCGCGTCGTGGGGCAGCACCGGTCCGGGCAACAGCGGGACAAATTGTCTGCTCGCGGGTGCGGTGGCGATCCGCACTTACGCGATTGGTTTCGTCAACAATCCGTCGAGCGCGACCTATGACATCTGCGGCACGACGAGTTGTCAGGCTTACAATCATCTCGCCAGCGACAGCCGCACGACAGCGGCGGTGAACGCCACGGTGAATTACGCGATGATCCAGCCGGGCGCGACGCGGATTGGTTTCAAGCTGACGGAGTATTCCGCCGAAAACAACCAACTTGGCATGGCGTGCGGCGATGGTTTCACGGCACCGACGGGCGGTTGCCTTGCGGATTCAGTTTGCGCGGGCGAAACAGAGTACGGCCACGGACGCGGCATGTGTCAGTGGGGCACGGCGCGCTGGGCGAGCGGACGCAAGATGGCGGGCCGAATCACCGGCGACACGACGACGAATGGTTTACCGCTGCAAAACTGGGTGTGGCTTTGTGAGCATTACTACCCGACGTTGCAACTCGTCCAAGGCTCTCCGCTGACCACGAACGATTACGTGCAGGTGCAAGGCACGGCGAGTCTCGCAGTGCGCCAATGCGCCGATGGCAGCATCAGCACCGGCACGAATTGCGCGCTGGTCACGACGAAAGCTTCCGGCGCGAACGGTCTCATCATCGGTGGTCCGGTGCGTGTGACGAGCGATGGTGCGGGTTATACTTGGTGGCGCGTGCAATGGTTTGATGCGAGCGCGACCATGGGTTGGGTGCCGGAAAATTGGTTGGAACGCATCGCCGCGCCGTTGAACACGCCGCCAGTTCTCGCCACCATTCCGAACATGGTTGTGAACGAAGGCGCGCTCCTGACTTTCACGAACAGCACTGCCGCTTCCATCAATGCCGAAACTTTGGTCACAGATTTTGAATCCTTCGCGAGCGGCACGACCAGCGGCACGGTGCTGTTTCGCACGCCGAATTTTTCTGGTTCAACCAGCGCCTTACTTGACGCCGCACCGAACATCACGACGGTTACCGGCACCTTCCCGACAGGTAACGACAGCAGTCGCGTGTTGCAAGCGAACTGGAGTTGGACCAACGCCGCCAACCTTTGGCTGCGCTTGACGACTTCTGGCACGGCCAATCTGCCCAACCCGGTGATTGATGTGACGCGCAAGCTGACCTTTGACATTTACTCGGACAAGAACATCGGCGTCGCCTTGGGCGTCCGCGAAACGGGCAATACCACCGGCACCGCCATCGGCTCGAACGGCGGCACGACTCCGGCAATTATCGAATTCGTCGGTGTGACCAATACCATCAGCGGCCAGCCGCAAGTCACCCGCACCGTCAGCGCCAGCAACTGGATGACGCTGACGTTTGATTTGCCAACCGAACCCATCCGCAGTTTCTCCGGTGGTAATGGCGTTCTTTCCACCACGACCGGGCTGGGCGTGTTGGAGCATCTGGCGTTTGTGCCTGCTGCAGGCATTGGCGCATACAACGTCTATCTCGATAATTTCATCGTCTCCACGCCAAAGATTTTGACTTACAACCTGAGCAATGCGCCTGCGGGCGCAACCATCAACGCCGCCAGCGGTGTGTTCACGTGGACTCCGACGGAAGCGCAAGGGCCGGGTATTTACAACATCACGGTGCGTGTGACGGATAACAATCTGCCGCCCGTGAGCGATGCGAAAATTTTCCAGGTCAACGTCAACGAGACGAATCAAGCACCAGTGCTAGGCTCAATCACAAACCGCATCGTTCACGCCGGGACGTTGGTGTTGTTCACGAATACGGCGACGGATGCTGATCTACCGACTAACAACCTTGGTTTCAGTCTGGATGCAGGAGCGCCGGGATCGGCCAGTATTGGGACGAACACCGGTGTGTTCAACTGGCAGACGAGCGATGCGAATGTGGGTTTGACGAACAACATCACCGTGCGCGTCACAGATAACGGTGTGCCGCCGTTGAATAACGCGAAGCCGTTCAGCATCGCGGTGCTGGCGCGACCGAACGTTGTGGATGCGGCGGTTTCCGGCGGAAATTTTACGGTGACGTGGAGCGCGATTCCGGGTCAGAAGTATCGGGTGCAGTTCAAGGACGATTTGAATGATCCGATGTGGAATGACCTCGTGCCCGACGTCACTGCGAATCTTAATTCAGCTACCAAGAGTGATTCGTTAAGCGTGGCGCAACGTTTTTACCGGGTAATGGTGGTGACTCCGTGAGCGGGATCAGAAGTTGATGTTGCGCAGTGCGAGGGCGGCAATTGTCGCCACGAGCATCAGACCGGCAGGCATGAACTTCTTCGTCTTGGCGAGACGGATGGCGAACACGATGAGCAATGCGGCCATGAGAATATTCGCCAGATTTTTTCTAAAGCCCACGTCAAAGACGTTCGGGACGGCGCACAGCACCAAGGCGGCGGCGAAACCGCAAGACATGTAGAGCGACATCTTGCTGTTCGCCTTGAGAAAGCCGATGAGTCCGCCGATGACGAGCAGGACGATGTAAATCCAGAGCACAGTATTGTTTTGCACGGTGTGCAGCCTGCCTCAAGCACCTTGCACGTCCAAGCTCAGAATTTCGCCCGGCTCGCATTCGGCAAAGATTTCCATCGGACGGCAGCAGACTTCGCAATCGGTCGTGAAACGGTGTGTTCCCGCGCTGGTGTCCACGACGACTTCAAAGCTTTGACCGCAGTAGGGGCATCGGATGTTTTCGGAAACTTCCACGGAGACAAGCTAGGCCTCGTGGCTGTGGTTGGCAAATACTGCGAGGTGAAAGTTTGTAGTTTTAATTTTTTTGGTGTTCACAAAGTTCGAGGCTGTGTTAGCGTTTTTCCAGATGACCCAAGACTCTTCGCAGGCGCGAATCCGCTGCTGGCAGAAGTTGAAGCCAGCCGTAGAGGAGTTTTGTTCTGTTCGTCCTTCGCAGTTCCACCCAACAGCAGTTAACCTAGGAGAAACATTATGACCCATTCCATTCCGATCGGTGAAATCCTCTCGCAAAAGGGCGGCGCAGTCTGGTCAGTCGCACCAGAGACCATAGTGTTGGACGCGATCAAGATGATGGCAGAAAAGAATGTGGGAGCGTTGTTGGTGACGAAGGAGGGGAAGTTGGTGGGTGTGCTGTCTGAGCGGGATTATACGCGGAACGTGGCTTTGAAGGGGCGTTCCTCGAAAGAGACTTTCGTGCGCGAAATCATTTCGGGTCGCGTGATCACAGTCAGTCCCGATCACACGGTGGAGGAATGTATGCGCTTGATGACGGAGCATCGCATCCGGCATTTGCCTGTGGTGGCTGGGAACAAAATCTTGGGAGTGATCTCTATTGGTGATCTGGTGAACTCGATCATCTCATCCCAGAACTCCGCGATCCAGCAGTTGGAGACTTACATCACGGGATTCCCCACGCCGACTGCTTGAGCATTCCGCTGCCTTTGCGGTGGAGGGTGTGACTCACCGAAACATAAGCAGCCTGCGGGATGACAAATTTCTTCACGGTGATGGTCACGGTCGCGGGTTGAAATTCCGCGAGCACCATCTCGCCTGCGTCGTTGGCTAGTTTTTCGATCAGCTTCCAGCTTCTGCCTTTGCCGAATTCCATGAGGTGCTGCGATACCTGAAAGTAATCAATCGTCTTGGTGACGCGATCCGTGGCGATGGCGGAACTGAAATCGTGATCCATATCCACGGTCATGAGGATACGTTGTGACTTGGCGCGTTCTTCGTCGGGTACGCCGATGTGGACGTGGAGTTCGAGGTCAACAATGGAGATTTTGGACATGATTAACGTGTCGTTTGCGAAACGGTTTCGAGCAGCGTGCGAGTGGGAGTGTTGATGGGCATTGTCAGAGCTTCAGGAATCGTCACCCAACGGAATTCGACGGCTTCATGATTCAACTTCACGTCGGCTTTTCCAACGCAGCGGCAGGTATAGTTCAGTAGAACGAAGTGCGCGTCGCGATAAAACTCTTTGGAGTGGATGCAATCCTGAACGAGCACGAAGCGGATGTCAGCGATGTCGAGATCGGTTTCCTCTTTGAGTTCGCGTTGGAGAGCGGCTTCGGAGGTTTCGCCCCACTCGGTTTTGCCGCCGGGAATTCCCCAAAGATCAGACCATTTGTGAGTGCGTACCATCAGAACTTGATCGGCTTCATTGAAGATCAAACCGCCCACGGTGACGACGGGGCGCATGGCGGCTTCGCCATTTTTTTGCGGCGGGTTTAACTCCCAGTTGTTTTTCCCCAGCAACGCTCGCAACTCGCCGAGGTGTTCGACGATGACGTCAGGGTTTGCGGCGCGGAGTTGATCGAGCTTGTTGTATCCAGTAAGGACGGCGCAGGAGTGAAGTCCGCCGTGTTGGGCGGTTTCGATGTCATGCTGCATGTCGCCGATGAAAAGAGTTTCGCGAGCATCAAGATTGTTGTCGGCGAGGATTTCGTGGATTTTCTTTCGCTTGTCCCAGACGCCGGTGTAGGGCTTTTCGAGATAGCGACCAAAGCCGGTGGCGCGTTCCTGGACGGCGAAGTGGTCATCCGCAACTGTGCTAAGTAGAAAGGTTCGGATTTTATGACTGGAGCAGAATTCAAGAAAGTCGCGGGCATGAGGCAGGGCGCATACTGAGGATTGGACTTCGCGGAAGCGGGAGTGAAACCAGGTCTCCAATTGCGGCATCGGGACGTGCGGCGTGTGTTTGTTGTAAAAGATCGTGAACGGCAGGCAGAACTCGGCGCGGAACTGTTCTAGGGAGAGTTCGGCGCAATTGGATTGTTTGAGAACATAATTAGTGGCTTCCCAGACGGCCGGGAGGTCATCCACCAAAGTGCCAGACCAATCGAATACAATATTACGAATCACGGGGCGATGTTAGCGGAGGCGGGCGGGCGGGCAACAGATTCGCGCAGGGAATTACTCTTATTACTCTTGTTTGGGATCCCAACTGTCCCGTCTGGCGACAGGGAGGACACTCTTGTCAGTGAATGAGACAGATTGATGCGAAACTCTTTTTCAGTTTCGGGGTTATTACGGAAGTGGGTAAGCACTAAACGGTGTGAGGCGGGAAGCATTGAACTTTGCATCGGCACACTGGATGGATACTCTGAAATCGTCTGTCGTGGGTCTTGGTGATACTACTGACTGACAAATCATTTATTAAAAGGGAATTATGAGATTGAACATAAATCGCCGGGCAGGCTTTACGTTGGTGGAAATCATGATCGTTGTGGCGATCATCGGAATGCTTGCGGCCATCGCCATTCCGAATTTTGTTAAGAACAAAAACACCGCTCAGGCAAACTCTTGCATCATCAATATGAAGCAGATTGATTCGGCTATTGACCAGTTTGCGGTAGAAAACAACAAACGGGACAGCGATCCTTTTACCGAGGCGGACATTAAGGAATACATCAAAGGCAAAGAGATGCCCTTGTGTCCTGCGGGTAATGTGGCTTACAGACTCGGAGCAACGCTTGGAGCCACGGGACGCGTGACGTGCGAGAACGAAAACAGCACGCCGAAGCACAAGATTAAGAATTGAAGTGGTTTGGGTTGGTTGGGTGGTTGGTGGAAGCCCGGACATATGTCCGGGCTTCTTTATTATTAGACGTGAAGTTTCAGAGGGCTGGCATCGGTGCTGCTAAACATCCTCAGAGCGGTTGCAGCAGGCAATCAGTGGA
>JANPGI010000295.1:0-4672 GCA_031423875.1 Verrucomicrobiota bacterium
TTTGTGGCATCAGTCTAATCCTTTCACCAGTGGCACGCCACCTACACGCAACACACCGTCATGCCGACGATAGAACGCGAGCAACGCAGCCCGTTCACGGCTCAACCTGCAAATCATCCCGGCGGGTTTTTTAATTCGACTCATTGATTTCCTCCTGTTCAGCTTGTGGCTGGTCATCGTCTTCGCTGCTTTCTACTCCGCGCCCCTCTCGCGTTGCCTTGTAATGCGCGGAGCTTGAATCATGGGCTTGAAACTCATTTCGTATTCCGAGCTTCGCAGACAACTCCGCAGTGATCGGCGACAGTGCTGGGGGAGACACGCCGAACAGCCTTGCGAGTTCACTGAGGGAGATGGGATTGCCGTCAACGGAAAGAAATTCTGGCTCTACCAGCCAAACTGTCAGAAGGAATTTTGTCCCGATGCTCCTGCGAAGCCTTTCCGAATACTGCTTGCGACCTCCACCTTGAAATTTTTTCTGATGGGCGTGATGGAATGCCTTCAAGTCTTCGAGAAAGACTGCATCGAAAAGTTCGCGGATAAACTGTAAGTCACATTCGCGGGCAAGTTGTGATGACGGCACTGACTCGACGACGCCAGATCGTTCGCGTTCGCGCCGATCAATTTCGCCTAGAATGGTGTCCGGTTCAGACTTGGGAACGCGCCCCGCGCCGTCCTCGAAACCGTATCCATGTCCGAGGTCTGGGTGAAAGCCTCGTTGTGCGGATTCGGCACGGAATGCCGCAACGCTGGGACGAAGGCCACTCATCGCCCACCTCCACGCTTTGGCGACGTTTCCATCCAAGCAGCCATAACCGCAGCGGGCGAGTAATAACGCAACCTGCCAATACGCACGCTGGGGATTTCTCTCGCCCTAGCACGCCGTTCAAGTGTGGCGAGGCATGGCCGACACTTTTCAACAGGGAAGCCAATTTTTAAGAGTGTTTCGCCGTCAACAAGTCCGTTTGCATCAAGGCCGATTGCTGTGCGTGCGCTAGAGTCATCTATCATGCCGCGAGTGAATCACGGCAACGTGTGACCATCTACGGACAGAGATGAGCCTAGTTTTGTCCTTTGACACGCTTTAGGGCTGCGATGAATTTGGGAGGCGGCTTGAGTTTATCAAGCAAACGCTGGCGGGCTTTGGCTTTGTGCTCGAATCCATCATCACCAACAGTAGGCGGAGGCTGAGAAATCATTTCGACCGTCGCCTTGAACTCTCCGGGAGATGCAATTTTTGAAACCAATTTGTTCACAGAGGCTTTATCCTTTGCCCAAGCTCTCCAAAACGCATTGTGAACGTTGATACCCTCAACATTGAGATTGATTTGATCGCGGCACCATCGGCCAAATTCGGTGTCATTATTCACACACGCAGACCATGCAATTCCTCGAAGTTCAGAATCTGAAAAACAAACAACACGACACGACGACGCGGCCCGTTTTCCTAGAGCCAAAAGTAAATCTATTTTGCGCCGGTCAGGATCTCGATCCCACCACAAAAGCTCCGCGCATTCATCACCACGGAAAACAAGTCCGCCAGAGCCATCAGGTTGATTGTCTGTCTTCATTTTTAAGGAATGGTTTCACAGAAACACAACCCACAGTCAACAACATCACCCCCAAACGTATTGGTGGATACTTCCTAACAAATCCTAACGGAAATCGTGTAAATCAGAGTATTGATTAGTAAGTTTGAGTCTGTTAGGATTTACCCAGAAACCGATAGTTTCCTTGAAATTCGTGGTTTCCTGTGGATTCTCACGAAGTGGGTAATGGAGTTCAAATCTCCCCGCCCCGACCAGTTTTCGATGAAAGAATTTCCAAGCCGGTTTTACAGGAGGTAACAGAGGAAACGGAGATAAGACGGTTGGAAATCCAACACGAATCATTTTCATTCTGCCGTACCAGATGCAGACAGTTGCTTCTCCGTTGTCTCAGTTATCTCCTGTAAAAATCGGTTTGGGTGTTCGGGTTTAATCCTCGTCGGCAGATTCCGCTCCCGTGTAGCGCCACTTTTTCCGAGCCGATTTCTTGCGCTTTTCCGTTTCGCTAGCCCCGCGTCCGAACGGTTGGTGATAAAGCCGTGTTTGGCCGAGGAACGCCAGCTCCTGTCGCAACTTGGCAAAGTTATTAAACCGTTCTTGCGAGAGAGTTCCTTTCACCAGCGCCAGTTTCACCGCGCAATCCTTCTCCTGAGTGTGACTGCATTCACGGAAGCGACATTGCAACGCGAGAAGTTCAATATCGGGGAAAGCTTCGTGAATGCCTTCGCCCGCCATCCACAGTTGAAACTCCCTCATGCCCGGCGTGTCAATCACCAGCCCACCGTTGGGCAGCACGATGAGTTCGCGCCAGGTTGTCGTATGCCGCCCTTTGCTATCAATGGCGCGCACTTCGACGGTTGGTTGAATCGCCTCGCCGTAGAGTTTGTTGACCAAGGTGGATTTGCCGACGCCGGATTTGCCGATGAACGTCACGGTGCTGGTGGGCGTGATGTAATCAAGCAGTTGTTTGAGCGCCTTCCGAGTCTTTGCGCTTACGGCCACGACCGGCGCGCCGCCCGCACTGAGTTCGGTTGCGGCCATATACGCGTCGAGATCGGAACAAAGATCGGTCTTGTTCAAAACGATGACGGGGCGCGCACCTCCTTCGTGAACCATCGAGAGAAACCGTTCCAGCAGCCGGGCGTTGAAAGTCTCATCCAGCGCGAGGACGATGAACGCTATGTCAATGTTGGTGACGAGAACTTGCTCCTCGGTTTCGCGCCCGGAAAATTTGCGGCATAGCTTGGTGCGCCGAGGCAGCACGCCGTGGATCACAGCCTTGGCATCGCCATGCGTGTGCTTGAACGCGACCCAATCGCCGACTTTTGGCAACGCAGCGTCGCCGCCTGAATCGTGAAATAATTTTCCGGCGATGCGCGCAAGTAATTCTCCCGTCTCGGCGAACAGGACGTAGTGATGTTTATCCTGCACCGCGACACGCCCTGCGCTCATGCCGCGCTCGTGAAACGGGGCGAAGGCTACGGCCAATGATTCATTCCAGCCCAGCTTGCTGATGGAAAATGCGGGGTCGCTCATGGCAAAGGGCGGCAGGCCAATCTGATAAAGTCGTTTTGAAACATGCGTTCAGTGCAGAGCAAAGCAGTCCGCGCACGTCTTGGCAAGCGGGCTGTCCAAGATGTGCAGGGCTGACGCATACGAGAGGTTCTGTGATTTTTGTATGTACTTTGTATTTACAATGCGTACATGAGAGGGGATGCAAACGCATCCTAACATTACGAACGTCACGAAAACACAATTTGTCAGCCTGATCAGCATTCTGGAGGAAGTGCCTGATCCTCGCGTCAGATCCACGGTGGATCATGATCTACCGGACATCCTGACCATCGCGCTCTGCACGGTGATTTGTGGCGGGGACAGCTTCTACGACATGGAGGAGTTCGGTGAGGTGCGACTGGATTGGTTGAAAACATTTCTGCGCCTACGCAACGGCGCGCCGACGCACGACACCTATAACCGCGTTTTTCAAGCCCTCGATCCGGAGAAGTTCGGGGATTGTCTGTCGCGCTGGACGCAGAGTGTACGCACGGTGTTGGGGGGCGAAGTGGTGGCCTTGGACGGCAAGACACTGCGGCGCGCGTTGAAGAAAGACGAAGACCCGCGAGTCATCGTCAGTGCCTGGGCCACCGAGAGCGGATTGTTGCTGGGGCAACGTCAGGTTAAAAACAAGAGCAACGAAATCACCGTCGTGCCCGAGTTGTTGCGGGCGTTGCAATTGGCCGGGTGCATCGTCACTGCGGATGCACTGCACTGCCAGAGGAACACCGCCAAAGAGATCAAGGAAGCCGACGCCGAGTATGTGCTGGCCCTCAAGGGCAACCAAGGCACAGCCTTCACCGAAGTGAAAACATTCCTGGACGACGCCATCCAACGCGACGAACCCCACTTGGTGAAACACGAGACCACCGACAAAGAACACGGACGACTGGAAGTGCGGCGGTATTGGCAGACGGAGAAGTTGGACTGGTTTGCCGATCGGAAAGAATGGGAGGGATTGAACAGTGTGGGCGTCGTCGAAGCCAGACGAACCATCGGAGGCAAGGAGAGTGTGGAACGGCGCTATTACCAGAGCAGTCTGAAGAACGATGCGCCGAAGTTTGCCAGAGCCGTGCGCGGCCATTGGGGCGTGGAGAACAGCCTGCACTGGGTGTTGGATGTGGTGTTTGGAGAAGACGACAGCCGCGCCCGCACCGGCTATGCCGCCGAGAATCTAGCCGCCACCAGGCGACTGGCCGTGAACCTCCTGCGCCGGGACAAAACCTGCAAGCGCAGCATCAAAGGCAAACTCCTGCGCGCTGCCATTGACCCAGATTACCTCAAACTCATCCTCAAATCCTGATATGCGTCAGCCCTGCCAAGATGTGTGACTGGAAGTGCCGCTTAATAGTAGCGGGAGAGACATCCTTGCCTGCCGTAGAGCCGGGCTTCCAGCCCGGCGGAAAGGCAGGGATGGACGTGATGCGTTGGTAAAACAGAATGCGCTACGAGACAACAACGCGTTTTCCGGGCGGCAAGGATCCACGCCCTCCTATGAGGGTTCATTTAGATTGGGTGTGACCCGAAGAGGCGGTCACGAATGTGGCGGGGCGCGGCTGGTCGAGGACGACACA
>JANPGI010000296.1:0-1754 GCA_031423875.1 Verrucomicrobiota bacterium
GTCGGACATCATGGAATTGCTGCGCCGCGAACTGCCCAAGTACGGCGGCTCTTTCATCCAGACGGAAGATGAAATTGCAGCCATCTCGATGGCCATCGGAGCAAGTTACGCCGGACGCGTGGCGGTGACGGGTTCGAGCGGCCCTGGTATCTCACTCAAGACCGAAGCACTCGGTTGGGCGATCATGGCGGAAATGCCGCTGGTGGTCGTGGACGTGCAACGCGGCGGACCTTCCACCGGAATGCCGACGAGCATTGAGCAATCCGATCTGAACATCGCGTGCTTCGGCGGTCATGGTGATTCTCCCCGCGTGGTTATCGCGCCGGCAGACGTGGAAGATTGTTTTTACTCCGCGATTGAAGCCGTCAACATCGCCAAGAAATACAGCGTGCCGGTCATTCTCCTTACCGATCAGGGCATCGCGACGCGCATCGAAGCTTTCCGTGAACCGAACCTCGAACAAGTTTGCCAAGACATCTCGCCGACATTCGAGCCTGTGGCCGATCACAAGCCGTATGATTTGTCCAAGCCCGACGGCATCACGCAACATCTTCCGCCCGGCACTTGGATTCAAAGCGGCAAATATCCCATCGTCACCGGACTCGAACACGACGAACTCGGTCACCCGACCGGCTCGCCGAAGTTGCACATGCAGATGATGGCGAAGCGGCGCAAGAAATTGCAGGCGCTCGGCAATGCATTGCCCACGCCGAAAGTTTATGGTCCGCCCGAAGGCAATGTGTTGCTCGTGGGCTGGGGTTCAACCCAAGGCCCGATCAAGGAAGCTGTGGATCGCGCCCGTGCTGCGGGAGACAGCGTCTCTGCGGTTCACATCAAGTATATCAATCCGCTGCCGCCGGGCTTGGAGAACATCTTTGCAGGCTTCAACCATGTTCTCGTGGTTGAGATGAATGACGAAGGACTTTACGGCTTCGGCCAGCTCGGCGGATTGCTTCGTTCGCGCTACTGCGATCCGAAGATTCGCGCCATCACCAAGACCGACGGTCTCACTTTCAAGGTCAAAGAGATTCTCGAACGCGTCAAAACCAACGTCGCCGAAGGTTTGCGCAAACACTGATCACGCCGAACAAATTTTTTATGAGCCAAATTCTCACAGACGCTCCGCAGTCTCCAAAAATCCTTCCGATCCACGTCCCGACCGCTGAAGAGCGCAAAGGGTTGACGAAAAAAGAAGTTGCCGCCGATCACCCGACGTGGTGTCCCGGCTGCGGTGATTTCTCCGTCCTTGCGCTGTATTTCAAGCTGATTGAAAAGCGCAAGATGTTCCACGAGAAGATCACCACGGTTGCGGGCATCGGTTGCTCCAGTCGCTTCCCCTATTTCGTTCAAGCAAACGGCGCGCACTACATCCATGGGCGCGCACTGCCCTTCGCGAGCGGCATTTCGCTTTCACGTCCTGACCTGCATGTGTTCGTGTTCGGTGGCGATGGCGACGCGTTCTCCATCGGCGGCAATCACTTCAATCACACCGCACGCAAGAACATCAAGATGACCTACGTCATCATGGACAACTTCGTCTATGGGTTGACGAAAAAGCAGACCAGCCCCACCTCGCCGATTGGGTTCAAGAGCAAGACGGATCAATGGGGCGCAGTGGATTATCCGATCAACCCGATGAAGCAGGCGATCGCTGCGGGTGCTACGTTTGTGGCGCGCACGACACATACGAATCCGAATCACGTCCTCCAGATGATGGAAGCCGCGATGGATCACGACGGCTTCAGCTTCATCGA
>JANPGI010000297.1:0-7739 GCA_031423875.1 Verrucomicrobiota bacterium
CCGGAATCCCGAAGTTGAAACCGCAGATCGTGCGGATGACGGGTATGATTACAATCGGGAGAGGGTGGGATGGACTGTGCAGATACAGGAACGCCGCCTGAAGGCGGCGTTCCTTAGCCTCACCCGTCTTTAATCACACCCCAGTCACACCCCATCCGACTCCCGAACTTGTTTGCCGCCACCAATCCAGCCATACTCTGCGTGAAGAGAAATCACGCTTGAAAATCCTCGTCGCCATCACCGGAGCCAGTGGAACGCTTTATGCCCAGCGGTTGCTCGATAATCTTGATCCCGCCACGCACGAGATCCATGTGGTGATGAGCAATTACGCACACCAGGTCGTCGCTGAAGAGTTGCCAGACGGATTACGCTTTCCCGCTGGCGTGAAACCGCATGGTCTCAAAAGCATGAACGTCCCCTTCGCCAGCGGCTCGAATCCTCCAGACGTGATGGTGGTGATCCCTTGCACGATGGGAACGCTCGGACGCATCGCGCATGGATTAAGCGAGGACGTGCTGCTGCGCGCGGCGGACGTGGTGTTGAAGGAGAAGCGGAAGCTGATTCTTGTGCCGCGCGAAACGCCGTTGAGCCTGATCCATGTCAAAAACTTTGAACTGCTGCTGCTCGCGGGAGCGACGTTGATCCCGGCGAACCCCAGTTTTTATTCCGGTGCGAAAACCGTGGTTGAACTTGTGGACACTGTGGTGGCGCGTGTGTTGGATCACATGGGTCTGCCGAACAAACTCGCGCCGCGTTGGGCGGAGGAAGGGGAATAAAATGGAAAAGACAGAACATTCAACATTCAACATTCAACATTCAACTCTCAAGGATTCAGGGTCGAGCATTTGCGAGTTTAATGAAGGAGATGACAAACATCGGAAGTTTGATCTGGAAGATCGTCTTCTTGAATTTGCTTCGGCATTGATTGACCTGTCGGAAAGCCTGCCCAGCACCCGCGCTGGCAATCATGTTGCCGGACAAATCCTGCGCTCGGGCACTTCGCCTTATCCAAACCACGGCGAAGCTGAAGCAGCAGAATCGCGCGATGACTTCATTCACAAACTCAAGATATGCCTCAAGGAATTGCGCGAAACCCGCCGCTGGGCACGACTCATCAAACGCAAAGGTTGGGTGAAGGAAGACACCACGTTGATTTTTGTCATGGCCGAGTCGGAGGAGTTGATCCGGATTTTCTTTGCTAGTATCCAAACTGCGAGAAAAAACTCCCTAGCCGGGAAACCTGAACCACACGGAAAACTCGGATGACCCTTCAACGTTGGGCGTTGAATGTTGAATGTTGAATGTTCTCCACCATTAATAACTGGCTTTCGTTCGTTCGTTTCTCGCACACGATCTTCGCGCTGCCCTTTGCGCTGGCGGCGATGTGCGTGGCGGCGCGGGAAAATCGCGGCTGGCCAGGCTGGCGCGTGTTCGGATTGATTCTCGCCGCGATGGTCTGCGCCCGAACCTGCGCGATGGCGTTCAATCGCATCGTGGATCGGAAGTTCGACGCGCTCAATCCCCGCACAGCAAACCGCCATCTGCCTGCGGGCACGATCTCATTGACGAGTGCGATAACGCTTTGGCTGATCTCGGCAACAGGCGTGGTAGCGGCGAGTTATTTTTTGAATCCGTTGTGCTTCTGGCTTTCGCCGGTGGCTCTGGTGGTCGTTTGCTTTTATTCACTGACGAAGCGGTTCACGGATTACACGCACGTCTTTCTTGGCATCGCGCTCGCGCTCGCGCCAGTGGGCGCGTGGCTGGCGGTGAAAGGAACGGATGTGACCGCGCTGGAGATCATACAAATGCTGATCCTCTCTGCCGCTGTGATTTTCTGGCTGATAGGTTTCGACATCATCTACGCACTGCAAGATCACGAGTTCGACAAGTCGCATGGGCTGCGATCACTCGTTGTGGCGTGGGGGCCGAAGAACGCCTTGGCAGCAGCGTTCCTCGCGCACATCGTGACGTGCGGATTGCTGCTCGCGTTCGGGTTGCTGTGCCGATTCCGCATCGCGTATCTCGTGGGCTGGATGATCATCGCCGCGTGTTTGGTGATTGAACATTGGATCGCGCGACGACGGAGTTTGAATTGGATCAATGTCGCATTCTTCCGGTTGAATGCCGTGGTGAGCGCGGTGTTCTTTGTGGTCGTCGCCGCAGAAGTGATCTTCAAGGGCGGATTCAGGCTCAGATGAGATTGACCTGACTCAACAGCGGTTTCGTCCGCACGATCTCGCCTTCTTTGCATTCCCACTCACGCAGCACGGGACTGATGTCTTTCTTCAATGCGCGAAATTCCTCCGCGTGATTCCGCTTCATCAATCGCCGATCACTCACCCCGCTCGCATCGCAGCCCAGCACCAAGGCGTGAGCCTTGTACAGTCGCGCATGGCCAATGACTCTTCCAGCACAGGCCGACAATGCGGGAGCAGGGCGTCGGTCCAGCACGAGAAAACTCAACGGCAGGTCGCGCAGATCAATGCCCAGCATGTTGGCGAACTTGGCCCAATCGCTGTCCATGAAAACTTCCGGTGGTGGCGACGCGAAGTGGTGACACCAATGCCGCTCATTCTCCGGCGACAAGATTCCGCAGCGTTTCTGATGTGTGCAAGGTGCGATGACGTTGAATATGGTTCTCAACCGTTCTCGTATGGCGATCAGCGTCAGGCTCGTCTCGTAAGTTCCGGGTTCAACCCAGATCACGCACTCCGCCGAAGCCGCCGCCGAGACGAGCGCGGTGGTTTGTTCCTGCGTCATCTCCGTCAACACGTGGCTGATGAGCAACACAGACGGTGGAGTGCCGATCTCCGAATCGGCTCGTTGCATTTCTTCAACAACCTTGAGTCCAGAAAACTTCTCCCGCGAACGCCGCGCCGCGAACGCCGTCGCCAACGTTGACCGATCCAACACACGCAACGCACTGACATCCTTCACGCCGAAGTGATCGAGATAAGCCCGACCTGCCACGCCACTGCCGCAGCCCCAATCCAAAATATCGCCCGCTGGCGGCGACCAACCGCGCGCCTTCAATTCCTCCAGCACATAATCCCATTTCCAACCGATGCGCTGGGCAAACGTGGCATCGTATGCCGCAAGATCGGACTCGCTGCGCCAATAATCCTGCACACCAGCGGTCCCGCCGAGGAACGCCGCGCGCATCCGCTCCAACGATTCCCAATCAATAGATTCCAAGTTCATGATTTCCGGTTGGCGGTTTCTTTGATCAACACATCCAACGCGCATCGCTCCACGCCAAGAAATGTTTTCAACTCCTCGATCCGCCGTCGCGCGGCTGCGTCCACAAAAGCCTCGCGCTCTCGCACCGCCGCGATCATGAGATTCTTGGGCGTATGTTCACCGCCGACAAACTCCATGATCTTCGTCCGATACCCCGCCCATTCCAGGAACAGCGCGCGCAATCCATCCGTGGCCCATTCTGCCATGCGTTCCTCCATCAACCCGTGCCGCAACACCGCCGCGAGGGGTTCAGGCTTGCCGAGTTGCGGACGCAATTCCTTGTGACAACACGGCGCGACCACGATCAGCTTCGCGCCCAACTCGATGCCGCGTCTGATCGCATCATCTGTGGCCGTGTTGCAAGCGTGCAACGCGATCAGCGCGTCAAGCGGCGGAAGTTTGGTAGAAGCTATCTCTCCCTGAACAAACTCCAGCCCATTCGCGCCGATCTGTTTGGCGAGTTTGTTCGTGGTGTTGACGAGATCGGGTCGCGATTCAACACCCGTGACACGCACCGGTTGTTTTTGTATCCGCGTGAACAGATGCCACAGACCAAACGTGAGATAGCCCTTGCCGCAACCCATGTCGGCCAGATGAAGCGGCGCGGCTTCTTTTGACGGATCCGTCCAGCCGCAATCCTTCGCGAGATGCGAAACGATCTCCAGATAGTGATTGATCTGCCGATGCTTGTCCGCCATGGACGCGCGCACGCGACCATCGCGATCCAGGATTTCCAAACCGTGCAACCAATCCGCCGCGCTGGAATCCAGAATGCTCGCAGCCTTCTTGTCGTGATCTTGCGAGACCAATTGCGTCTCTGAAGGTTTGTGATCCACCAATCGAGCCACGCCCGCTTCATTGGAAATGAACTGCCAGTCGCGAGTGGTGGTGCAAAGCAGTGCGCTACGAAATGCCACGCCGAGTTGCTCCTTCAACCAACCTGCCACCTGCGGCATCAGCAGATTCTTGGTCATGTCCTGCGTGGAGTTCCGCAACGTAAGCGACAGGTGCGGCGTGCCGCGCAGCCGGACGAGCCGCGCCATGATTTTTTGTGGCAACTCTTTGCGGACAGGACGCGACAAGACGAGCCGGATGAAAGTTCCGTCGGTGAGCGCGGCGGCAGTTTTCTGCGCGAAGTTTTCTGCTGGTTCAGGATTAGTCACGTTCGGAGAAATTATGCTTATCGTCCTGTGGTGTTGCGAGCCAAAGCTTGTCAGTCGAATCGCGGCGTAAAATTATCTTGAGCCACTCCGCCATCCAGCTTACGAATCGCCCATGCCGATCCACCTTACTCCAGTTTCACGACGCTCGTTCTTGCGTCGCGCCTTGATTGCGGGCGCGGGTCTCGCGCTGACACCGCAACTGTCCGCCGCCATGCGGCGCACGGATGCCAACTCCTGGGCGTTGCTTGCAGACACACACATCGCCGCCGATCCCGCTGCGGTGAAGAGCAAGGTTGTGATGGCGCATCATCTCAAGGCCGTAGCGCGGGAGATTGTTGGTTTGCCTCGACGTGCTGCGGGAGTTTTTGTGGTGGGCGACTGCGCGCTTAGTTCTGGTGAGCGCGGCGAATATGAACAGCTCACGGGCTTACTTGATCCGCTGCGCGACGACGGGTTGCCCATCCATCTCGCGCTTGGTAATCACGATCATCGCGAAAACTTCCGCGCTGTGCTCGATGCGAAACCCACCGCACGTCGCCACGGCGCTGACAAGCAGGTGGCGCTCATTCAAGCGCCGTTGGTGAACTGGTTCATGCTGGATTCACTGGAGAAGACGTTGCAGACGCCCGGTTCACTCGGCGCGGATCAACTGAAGTGGCTCGCGGAAACTCTCGACGCGAACCGCAAGAAGCCTGCTGTGTTGTTGATCCATCATAATCCCGGCGACGACGGAAAGATCGCGGGCTTGAAAGACAGCGCAGCCTTGATGGAGATCATCCGCCCGCGTCGCCAAGTGAAAGCATGGATTTATGGGCACACGCATAACTGGAAAGTTTCACAGGATGAATCCGGCTTGCACCTCGTGAACCTTCCTCCCGTGGCTTACATCTTTCGCGAAGGCGATCCGTCCGGCTGGATTCACGCCACGGCGCAACGTACCGGCATGAAGCTGGAGTTACGCTCGATTGATCCGGCGCATAAAGCGCATGGCCAGATCGTGGATTTGAAATGGTGCACAGCATAGTGGTCAACACCCGCAAGCCTCCACGATCAAACTTTTTTCTGGTCACGGTTTCGCCAGAGGCATAGCCTCGCTCCCACCAACGCAACCAACTTGAGCTTTTATGGACATCATCTTCAACTGCCCGAAATGTGAACAGGAACTCGCCGTGGACAGCACGGGATCAGGCTCCGAGATCAATTGCCCGTCCTGCTCGGAGAAAATTGTCATCCCAGCCGCTCCTGTCGTAGTCGCACCCGTGGGTGCTGGAGCATCCACGACCAATGATCCTACACGAATGGCGGCGAGCACCATCCACACTTCCGCAGCCGCCAAAGTTGAGATGCACCTCAAGGTGCCGGTTCACGCCAACAAAACCGTCGAGCCACTCATCGAGAAGCCGAAAGCCACTCTGGAAGTCGCCGCCAAAGAATCCGACAAGAAGATGCGCGTGAAAACCATCCGCCACACGGATTGCATCGAGGTCGGACACGATCGCTTCGATGAGTTTGTGACAAACTTCCTTCAAAAGGTTGGTGAACAAAATATCACCAGCGTCACACCGCTCACCTATACACATCTCGACATCGGCTCGCAAAAACTGATGTCGGAGTACGCGGTGATGATCGTCTATCGCGGGTGATTGCGTTCAGGCTTTCCGAAAATCCTGCAAGCTAGTTACGAAATCATCCGGCACGCCGAAGTCGAAGCGCTGTGCGTTCGTCATCTCTAAAGCCAGATAACCTTCGCGTTGCCGCTGGATTTCCTGCGCGCGGGTGAGTTGGAACTCGCCGTTGTCCCGCACATTGTCCCGGATCATCTCACCGAGGATTTCGTAGATCGAAGGCGCAAGCAGGTGCATCCCGAACCAGCCCAGCCACGTCTCCGCAGGCAGATCGTTGACGTGAAGTTTCTCTCTCGCGATGGCAATAGTGGGCTTCTCGATGATGAGTGAGATGTCAATCAGTCGCGTGTTTTCAGCGCGGCGTTTTCCGGCAATTGTTCCGTAGCCTTTAAGTTGATCGGCAGTGATGCGGTTGATGGCGGAAACACTTTTGCCACCGGAAACTTTGGCCATGTCCGCAAGTTCGCGATACGGAGAAACAGGCTTGCCACGAAACAGGTGATCGCCGAGGCCGAGCAAAACCATTTCTCCATTCGCGAAGGACTTCGTTTGAAACACTGCATGGCCGTAGCCTTCCTGCTGCGTTTGCACCGCGAAGCTGACGCGTTTGGCGAAGCCGCGCATCTGCTCCGCCTCGCGCAGCAACGCAGGATATTTTTCCAACCGCTTGAGATACGCGTCGTCCGGGCCGCGCAGATAGCGGCGCACGGTTTCGTCTTCACCGGGTTGGACGATGATGCAGATTTCCTCAATCCCTGCGGCTTCCAGTTCGAGCAGGTGGTAATGAAACAACGCACGCGCGATGCCGTCCGGCCCGACGACGGGAAACAACTCCTTCTTCACTGCGTGCGATGCAGGGAAATGCCGCGTGCCAAGTCCTGCGATTGGGATGACGGCTTTGCGAACAGTTGCCATATCAAACTTTGTGACGTTGCCAACCCGTCGCGCCGAAGGCGTAGCGACGTGCACCGAACTCCATCGCGCCCGGCGAAGTGCCTTCAAAGATGTCCGGCATCACACCGATGCGTCGGGAATATTCTGTGGCGATTTCAGGAATATGTTTGGCCAGTGCTTCAAGTTTGCCGAAGACGGCAACCGTGCCGCCGGTGCCGCCGCCAGTGATCTTTGCGCCGTACAAGCCTTCCTTCACGCCACGTTCGCGCACCGCTTCCACGAGGAAATCCACTTCCTCCGTCGAGAGATGGCAGTTGTTTTTGTAGCTGTCGTGCGCGCCATACATACATTCGCCAGCGGTGATGAGCGCACGTTCGTTACCATCTTTCGCGGCGCGGAGAGCATCCATGAATTTCAGCACGCGTTCGTTTTCGCCGATGGGATGGCGTGTCGGCCCGGCGACACAATACGTGGCGTCGGGCGAAATCTTCGTGACGGGATCGTCGTGCGTCTTATGCAGGCGGAGAAATTCTGAGCCGACGATTTCTTGCGGCAACGCCTTTTCGTATTCGGCGCGAAATTGTTCCATGCTGAGTTCAGTCAAATAATCCAGCGCACCTTTCCCGGTCTTGGCGCGAAGATCATTGATGATTCGCTTGCCCATGAACGCACCGATGCGCGTGTCGCCATACGGACTGCCTGCAACGCTGTGGCGGATCATGGAGTTGATGCCGACGAATCCTGTGCCTGCGGGGATTTCCACTTCACCTTTCACTTCACCGGGGCGACAAAGGATGTGAGTGAGGCAACCTTCACG
>JANPGI010000298.1:0-1870 GCA_031423875.1 Verrucomicrobiota bacterium
GCAAACCCGCAGACAATCGTCCGCTCATCTTCGCTGTGGACGACGAACCCATGTTGCTCGAACTCGCCACGATGGTCATCGAGCCGCTCGGCTTCCGCGTGGAGACATTCCGCGACCCCATCGCAGCCGTACGCGCCTTCTCACTGGCGAATCCGTTGCCGGAATTGATCGTCACCGATTTTTCCATGCACCAGATGAACGGTCTCGATCTCATCCGCGATTGTCGCCGCATCCATCCGCAGCAAAAGATTCTGATGGTGAGCGGCACGGTGAGTGAAGACATCTACAAAGACTCGCCCTACAAACCGGATGCCTTTCTCGCAAAACCGTATCAAACCGTCACCCTAGCTAGATTCATCGCCGAGTTGACCGGGCGGGATTGAACATGTGTTCGTAGAATAGTTTTCAGCGGCTTGCGTCAGAGCCATCGTGTTCCCACACCAAACCATCAAACCAAATGCTCCCATGAAAAAACTGCTACTCCTCCTCATCGCTGTTGTTCTCACCGTCACCACGCTGCCCGCTCAGGATTGGGCCAAGTCGCGATTGGAAAAATCTCCGCGCCACATGGAATGGGTGAAGGTCAAATACGACGGACGCGAAGTGAATTGTTTTGTCGCGTATCCCGAAGTGAAGGACAAGGCCACGGCGGTCATCGTCATCCACGAGATCATGGGTCTGACGGATTGGGTGCGCGGCGTGACGGATCAACTGGCAGAAGCGGGTTACATCGCCATCGCGCCGGATTTTCTTTCCGGCAGCGCGACCAATGGCGGTGGCACGGCAGAACTCGGCGGTGGTGACGCAGTGCGCAAAGCCATCTCCTCATTGAAACCCGAACAGATCACAGCGGACTTGAATGCAGCGGTGGATTACGTGGCAAAACTTCCGGCGTGCAACGGCAAGGTAGCCGTGGGCGGATTTTGCTGGGGCGGCACGCAGACGTTCCGCTTTGCGACGAACAACAAAGACATCAAGGCGGGGTTTGCGTTCTATGGTTCCGGCCCGGAGAAGGAGGACGACATCGCGCGCATCGCCTGTCCGGTGTTCGGTTTTTACGGCGGGAATGACAATCGAGTGAACGCCACGATTCCCAAATCCACAGAGCTGATGAAGAAAGCGGGCAAGACTTACGAGCCGGTCATCTACGAGGGCGCAGGCCACGGTTTCATGCGAGCAGGCGAAGCCCCGGATGCGAACGCCGCCAACAAAAAGGCGCGCGACGAGTCTTGGACGCGCATGAAGGACGCGTTGAAGAAACTCTGAGGGATGGTGGCACGCCAGCCATTACATCAAAGTTACGTTTGATCCTTTTTGGAGAGCGTTAAAAAACTTTGTTGTGAGAGGTGGCAGACTGGTGCAATCATTCACTCATCTCGAATTCTATGAATGAAAGTTCCAAACAAATTTTTGCCGAGTTTTTTGCCGGCATCGGACTTTTACGCATAGGTTTGGAACGGGCCGGCTGGGAAATTGCGTTTGCCAACGATATTTGTGAGGACAAGCGGGCAATGTACCGCGCCAATTTCGGAGATGCTGGCGAGTTTGTGCTTGGTGATATTCACAAGCTAGATGTAAGCCTCATTCCAACGGTCGCCTTAGCCACAGCCTCTTTTCCTTGTAACGACCTCTCAATCGCAGGTGAGTGGAAAGGACTTGCCGGAAAACATTCTTCCGCCTTTTGGGGTTTTATTGATGTTTTGAAGAAACTTGGGCGACGGCGTCCGCCAATGGTCTTGCTCGAAAACGTCATGGGTTTTCTAACCTCTGACGACGGCAACGATTTTCGAGACGCGCTCATGGCCTTGAACGACCTCGGTTACGCAGTTGACGCCCTTGTGATTGACGCCGCCCGTTTCGTCCCGCAAAG
>JANPGI010000299.1:0-3243 GCA_031423875.1 Verrucomicrobiota bacterium
TACTTTCCGCAACCTGCGCGGCCTCGGCAGAATCTCCGAGAACAACGTCTCCGATGCGCTCCGTGACGTGCGCATGGCTCTCTTGGAAGCTGACGTGAATTTCAAGGTCGCGCGGGATTTCATCGAGCGCGTCCAAGCCAAGTCCATCGGTGCAGAAGTCATCAAGAGCGTTCAGCCCGGTCAGCAGATCGTCAAAATCATTTCAGACGAACTCACCGAGTTGCTCGGCTCGCAGAATGCCGGACTCGATTTCACAGGCAAGCCGAGTTGCATCATGATGGTTGGTTTGCACGGCGCAGGTAAAACCACTTCCTCTGGTAAACTCGCGCGGCTGATTCAGAAACAAGGTCGCCAGCCGCTGCTCGTCGCAGCGGATGTGTATCGCCCGGCGGCGATGGATCAGCTCGAAACGCTCGGCAAACAGCTCGACATCCCCGTGTTCGTGAAGCGGGGCGAGACGGATGTCTTGAAGATCGCGCGTGAAGCGTTGGCCTTTGCCGAGGCGAACAATCGCAACACGATCATCTTCGATACGGCCGGGCGGTTGCAGATTGACGAACCGCTCGTGCAGGAACTCGTTCGCCTCCGTGATCTTGTGAAACCGCAGGAAATTCTCCTCGTGCTCGACGCAGCCACGGGTCAGGAAGCCGTGAATGTGGCCACACATTTCGATCAGGCGCTCAATATAACGGGGTCAATTCTCACCAAGCTCGACGGCGACGCGCGCGGCGGCGCGGCGTTGAGCATGAAATCCGTCACCGGCAAGCCCATCAAGTTCATGGGTGTCGGCGAAAAACTGGAGGACTTCGAGCCGTTTCATCCCGAGCGCATGGCTTCGCGCATCCTCGGCATGGGCGACGTGGTCAGCTTGGTTGAAAAGGCTGCGGAAGTCGTGAGCGAAGACGACGCGCGCCGCATGGAAGAGAAGATGCGCAAGGGCGAGTTTTCACTGGAAGATTTCCTTGAACAGTTGCGCCAGATGAAGAAGCTCGGCCCGCTCGAAGATTTGATGAAGATGCTGCCGGGAGGCGCGGCTGCGTTGATGGGGCAGGACATGTCAAAGCAGGAAAGGGAATTCAAGCGCATGGAAGCGATGATCTGCGGCATGACGCCCAAGGAGCGCGCGACACCTCAAATCCTCAACGCCAAACGCCGCGTCCGTATCGCCAAAGGCAGCGGCACGAGTGTGACGGAGTTGAACACGATGCTGAACAAGTTCACGCAGATGCAGCAGATGATGAAAAAGATGGGCAAGATGCAGAAGATGATGGCGAAGATGGGCGGCATGGGCGGTGGGATGCCGGGGATGTTTGGCCGGTAACGCCTGGCACTGAGTTCGCTTTGACTTCATGATAGCTCCGGCAAATTCTCCGCGCGCGTCTGAACTGATCTGGTACGTGGCGCACACGAAACCTCGGCGCGAAAAAAGACTGGTGAAGTTTTGCGAGCGGGAAGGTTTTACCTTCGTGCTGCCGTGCTACGATTCCACCCGGAAATATCGCGGCAAATCCGTCGTCTTTCACAAGCCGCTCTTTCCAAGCTACGTCTTTCTCCAGTTACTGCCCCGCAATGTCGCCACCGTAAGGCAGAACGATCATGTGGCAAACCTGCTCGAGGTTTTTGATCAGGCCACGCTCACGCGGCAGTTGCGGGAAATCCTCGCCGCGTTGGAATCGGGGCTGGTGTTACAAGTCGCGCCAGAGATCGGTGAAGGCTCACGCGTGCGGATCAAGTCCGGCCCGCTGCAAGGCATCGAGGGCTGGGTGGAGAAGCGGCACGGCATCAATGTGGTCTTGCTCCGCTTGGATTTCATCAATCAAGCCGCTGCTGTCAAAGTCGAGGCGGGATTACTTGAGCCGATCTGAGCAGTCATCCAAAAGCCCCCCTGAAAAGAATGTTGCTGCCACCAGTCCTTCGCTGTGGGTGGACGTTTCGCCGACCTTCATTCGCATTTGGTATCACACCCATCCAGATCGTGCGTGTTGTCAGGCGATCTTCTTTTTGAACTGCGCCGCGCACAGGCTGAACAACAGCGCGCTCATTCCCGCGAGCATCACGAGGTTGAACCAGAAATCCCCGAGGCTTGCACCACGCAGAATCAACGCGCGTTCCAGTTCGATGTAGTAGGTAGCCGGGATACAGGTGCTGATAGCGTAAAAAATCCACGGCATCGTTTCGCGCGGGAAAATAAAACCTGAAAAGAACACGGACGGCAGGATGAAGATCATCGTCATCTGCAACGCCTGGATCTGATTCTGTGCACGGGTTGAGATGAGCAGGCCAAGACTCAGAAGGCAGAACACGTAGAAAAATGTTCCCACCATCAGCGCGCCGATATCGCCCGCGATCGGCACATGGAAAACCCAGCGCATGATCGCGAACAGGAACGCGGCCATCAGCATCCCGATGACGAGATAGGGCACGAGCTTGCCGAGCATCAATCCCCAACGTGACAGCGGGCTGACCATGAGTTGCTCCAGCGTGCCGCGCTCCCGCTCGCGCACCAGCGACATCGCCGTCGCGAACGTCGTCGCGATCTGCAACACGATGCCGATGACGCCGGGCAGAAAGAAGTTCGGGCTGCGCATCTCCGGGTTGTAAAGAATCTGCGGGCGCACATCCACGGGCAGCGAGCGCAAGCCCGTGTTCGCCGCCACGACCAGCAGCGAGCGACGGAAGCCGACGTTCAACGCGGTGTTCAGAGCGGACGATGCGATGCTGGAGTTTGAACCGTCCACCAGTACCTGGACTTTCGCACTGCGACCCGCGTTGAGATCGCGCGTGAAGCCCGGCGGAATCTGGATACCCACGTAAGCCTTGCCGCGCCTGATCAACTCCGCAAGCTCCGTCACGCTCTGCGCCTCGCCGACGATTTTGAATGTCCCCGTGTTGGCGAACTGCTCGATTAGCTGGCGGCTCTCGACCGTGCGATCTTCGTTCAACACGATCGTCTTGATATTCTTCACGTCCGTGTCGAGCGCGTAGCCGAACGCGATCATCTCGACGAGTGGCGGAAAGATCATGAAGAACAACGTGAATGGATCCCGCAGCACCACGAGAAATTCCTTGTAGAGAATGGCGGTGAAGCCGCGAAACGGGGTCTTCATGTGAATAGGGGCGTGAATTCTGTGTGTGACGGGGTCTGGAAAACTGGCATGATGGCCGGATGCGAACATACCGACGTCTGTGGGACACCTACCGCTTTCCTTGTTTCCGGCCAAGTCCAACGATACGGGGCATCTT
>JANPGI010000300.1:0-2077 GCA_031423875.1 Verrucomicrobiota bacterium
GTTGCCTGAGATTTGATAATAGCCGGAGCTCCGAGCATTGCTCGACACGAATGGCAGAAGCCTGCACTTGCCGAGCAATGCTCGGCGTTCCGTTTCTTCCTCCCCGGATTTCCCCCGGTCTTCCTCCTCTGTGTATCACCGGACGTGTGAGACAGGAGTTCCCTCGTTGTTGATGCCGGATGGGGCGTATGTGTTTTACACGATTCAATAATGAATCGGATTCAGAACAGGGAGAAACAAAATGGAAACGTCGCACGGGTGGTTGATCTACATTCTCGCACTTCAAGTGATTTGCTTGATTGGCATGGGATATCGAATTTGCTTTTTGGCAAAGCGCGATCTCTGGTCAACCATGGTTAAAGCACCAGCTCAATCTCTCGTGCGCGTCAGGCAATCTCCTTGTCAGGAAAACCCTCGTCTCTAATCAACAACTCTCAGCAATTCCTTCCCACACATTTATGAACGAACAGATTCGACTCTTGATCGTGGACGATCATCCCATCGTACGCCGTGGCTTAACCATGTGTTTCTCGCAGCAGCCGCGTTTTAAGATCGTCGGGGAAGCTTGCGATGGTCGGGATGCCTTGAACAAGGCACGGGAACTGAGGCCTGAAATCATCCTCATGGACATTGATATGCCGCAGATGAACGGCTTGGCCGTGACCGATCTGTTACGGCGCGAGATGCCCGAAGTCAAAGTGCTGATCCTCTCGATGTATGCGAACACGGATTACGTGATGCGTATCATCCAGTGCGGCGCGCGCGGTTTTGTGATCAAGGAAGCCCCGACGGAAGAGCTTATGCAGGCGATCGAGACGGTTCACTCGGGCGGATCGCACTTCAGTCCGGACGTGGCGCGCGTGGCGTTGAATCATGTGGTGCGCGGCAGCAACGGCGATCATGCAGCACCGATCATGCGCCTGACACCACGTGAGCGGGAAGTGTTGCTTCATATCGCCGACGGATTGAGCAACAAGGAGATCGCCTGCGCGCTGGACATAGGCGTACGCACTGTGGAGACGCATCGCGAACGCATCATGCGCAAGCTGGACATCCATACCATCGCCGGGTTGACGCGTTTCGCGATCTCGCAAGGGTTGGTGTCGCTGATGCCACCGGGGCCAGCGTTACCGCCAATCTCGCAGATGATGCCGATGCACGCGGCAGCGGCGGCGTGAGTCCTCTGGGAATTTATTTTGCGGCGGGCCACGTAGCGGCGGTCACCCGTAACCATTCGTCGGCGATCCACTGGTTGCCAGCGTAAGTAGGATGTACGCCATCAAAGACCCAATACTCCGCAGGCGCGCGTTTGCAGGCGTCATCAAACATCTTCTGCAATTTCACGACCGGTGCGTGATGCTTCGCGCCGAGTTTGGCGACGATGTCCTGAAACTTTTTCACATGCGCCTGCCACACGTCCCACTTGGGTGATGTGGCTTTGCCGTGCGTGATGAAGGGTTCGCACAGAATAATTTTCGCATTCGGCAACGCAGCGATCGTTTCCGCCAGCAATTTGTCGTAACCCTCCTCAAACTTTTCTGCCGAGACTTCCTTGCCTTCGTTGAGTGGATGCCAGATGTCGTTCACGCCGATCAAAATGCTGACCACCGTTGGCTTGAGATCAATCGTGTTGGTCTGCCAGCGCTTGGCGAGATCAGGGATTTTGTTGCCGCTGATGCCGCGATTAAAGAACACCAGATTCCGCTCTGGATATGCGCCACCATACTTCGCTGCGACGAGAAAGGCGTAGCTGTGGCCGAGGATGTGGTTGAGATCTCCGTTGCGCCCGCGTCCGCCGTCCGTGATGGAATCGCCTTGGAACAGGATGCGTGCGCCGGGATTGAAGATGGCCGAGAGGTTTTCCGCGCCGTGAGAATGGGTGTGCATGGCAAAGCTGATGAGGATGGCGGTGACGAGTGTTTTCATTGTCACGGCGAATAGTCAGGGAAACGGCTAGAAGATTTCAACAAAACTCTGGGAGAATTACTCACAGTGCTTTGCGAATAGATTGTCGCTAAGAAACCTTTGCGTGAGTTCCCGGAATCAATCATGCGACGGACAGCAGACCTGATTCCGG
>JANPGI010000301.1:0-16018 GCA_031423875.1 Verrucomicrobiota bacterium
GCGTGCGAAATCCTCGGCAAGATCCGGCTCTATTGCGCCGACGTGCTCAAGACGCAGGGCAAGCTGACGATTCCGGCGGACCAATTCAATTTCCTCTGGGTCATCGAATTTCCGTTGCTCGGTTTCGACCGCGAACAGAACCGCTGGTATTCCAGCCATCATCCGTTCACCGCGCCGGTGACCGACGACATCCCGTTGCTCAAGTCCGACCCCAAGAAAGTCCGCGGCCAGCACTACGACATCGTGGTGAACGGTGTGGAACTCGGCGGCGGTTCGATCCGGATCCACCAACCCGACGTGCAGAAAACCATCTTCGAGGAACTGCTCCAGATTCCGCCGGACCTGGTGAAGGCGCGGTTCGGTTACATGCTCGAAGCGTTCAAATACGGCGCGCCCCCGCACGGCGGCATCGCGCTCGGGTTTGATCGCCTCATCGCGATCCTCTGCAACACGCTGAGCATCCGCGACGTGATCGCGTTCCCGAAGACCGCGAAAGGCACCTGCCTGATGACCGACTCGCCCAGCACCGTCGAGCCGAAACAACTCCGCGACCTGCACATCGAGTTGAAGGTGAAGCAGCCGGTGGCAACGCCGCCGCCGGTGGCGAAAGGGTGAATCATGGCTGGTGCGAACTACCAATTGCTGGTTGGCGAAGAAGCATTGGAGCAACTTCGCGCTTTGCCAAAAGATTTGCGGAAACGGATTGGCGAGCGGCTTGCGAAGCTGGAATCTGGATTTACTGGTGACATCAAGAAACTTGAAGGCGCGGAAAATAAATATCGGCTGCGCGTCGGGAATCATCGGATATTATTTCGGCTGGCTGGAAATCAAATTCAGGTGTATGCAGTAAAAGACCGGAAGGAAGCTTATGAGTAACGTGATCGAACGACCGACGAAACGGGCGGCAAAACAGCGGCTGACGCTGGACGCGCTCTACAACGAGCTTCACGAACTCCGTCAAAGGGTCGAGGACTTGGAGGACTTGCGCGAATTGAACCAAGCCATTGACCGCAACGGTGCGAAACCGCTGATCCCTTGGAGCAAGGCGAAAAAGTCGTTGGGATTGGCCTGATATGGAGCAAGGAGAATTCAGAGCGGTGGACGAGGCGTTGGCCGACTACGAAGACTTGCAAGACCTCCGAGCCGCAAAGACTGAAGAAGGAAACGCCGCGACCATGTCATTGAAAGAAGCCAGCAAGCGGTACGGGGTGAGTTAAATCTTCTGCGACGTCATCGCGTTCCCGAAAACCGCGAAAGGCACCTGCCTGATGACCGACTCGCCCAGCACCGTCGAGCCGAAACAACTCCGCGACCTGCACATCGAGTTGAAGGTGAAGCAACCGACGCCCGCGCCTCCGCCGAAGGCGTGATGTCTGGTGGGCCGAAAAGAGATTGGTTATTTGGCAGCGTTGGTCGGAGTGTAAGTGTTTTGCTCTTCCCAAGCCGTGAAGTTTCCATCGGGCATTTCCACTACCTGTGAATGACCGTCGGCAAAACCATAAATCTTTCGCCATTTGCCATCATGCGTTTTCCACGCCATGTATTCGCGGACGACTACCGTGTTGCCGAAGTTTGTGCCCAATTCAAAGATGTTGACCGGCTGTTTGTGGACAAACTCGAAATCGTTTGTTCCGCTCACAGGAAAATCTTTGTCATAATCGGCAACCTGCAACCAATTCGTCGGCAGCCATCCCTGATTCTTTTCGGCAAAGGTTGATAGTTGGGCTGAATAGTTTTTGCCATCAATCATCTTCCCGAGCTGCATCCGCTTTTGTTGCTCCAGGGGATCTGCTGGATAATCGTCAGTAGCAGGGAACGGGTTCGGTTTGGCTTGAGCTTGCTTTGACTCTTGTGTCTGCTTTCGCAGCAAACCCACTTCTCCCCGCAGCTTGAGCAACTCCGAGCTGTTTGGTCTATTCTTCGCCAATTCCTCCTTTAGCAAAGCGAGTGTGTTCGTCGCATCATCGCGTTCGCTCTGCAACTTTGCGAGTTGTTCAACCAACGGTGCTTGCTGCTGCTGGAGCGTTTGGACTTGTTCGCGCATTTGCGAGGCTTGGCGGGCTTCGTAGATTCCCACTCCAGCGAGGACGGCGATGGTGGCGGTGACGATGGTTTTCTGAAGTGCAGTCATGGCGATGGCTTTGGTGGCGGTGACAGTTGCGGTAGTGGCGAGGGTTGTTCCGGTCAGCACGGCGGCGGTGGAAATGGTGAGGGCCAAACCCACCGGCGCGGCTTGCACGGCGTTGGCGGAGATGACGACGGCGAGTCCGCCCGCGCCGACGGTGACGCCGCGTTTGGCGAAGAATTCGCGCAAGCGTTCCACGGCACGGCTCACGCGTTTTTGTGCGGCATCGTCGCTGATGCCGAGGGTTGTGCCGACGGTGCGGAGATCGTGATTCTTGAAATAGCGGAGCAACACGGCGTCGCGGTCGCTGTCGTCCAGTTCGGACATGGCGTCGTCGAGGACGGGGTGGAGTTGCTCCCAGTCGGGCGGGGTTTCGGAAGCGGGATGAAGTTGTTCCATGGCCTGCCTTTCGCGTTGGGTGCGGCGTGTTTCGTTGCGATAGAGATCGCGCGCGGCGAACCGTGTACCGCGATATAGCCAGCCGACGAGTGACGCATCGGGAGTCATATTCGTGCTGACGGTGCGGGCTTTGCGGGCGAGATCGGTGAAGACGCTTTGGGTCACGTCGCGCGCGAGTTCCGGCGAATAGACCTGGCGCAACGCCGCTGAATAGACGAGGTCGGTGTGGCGCGCGACGATCTCGGCAAATGCAGCTTCCGCACCGCGTTCGGCGTAGGCGCGGAGCAATTGGGCATCGGATTGCGGCTGCATCTCACCCATTAAACAGCCACCGAACAGAAATTCCGACAAAGTATTTTTAAGTGCGACAGCCCGCAGCCGCGCCGAGGGCAGTGCCAAAATGTGACTGCGATTCACTTCACCGGACAAAAGGTTTCGACATTGTTTGAGTTACGCTCTAAAAGTCCATATCACACAATGAAAATCCATCACGTTTCCATCATTCGTATCGCCATCGGACTCGCCTGCTCATTAATTCTGTCGCAAGCGCGAGCCGATGATTTCAAACCTGAATCCGGCTACGTCAGCCTGTTCAACGGCAAAGACCTCACGGGCTGGGGTTATCAGACAAACAACTTTGACGGCAAGACCGCTTCCGATGACGCACGCTTCTCCGCCACGAACGGCGCACTGACGGTTCATCCACGCGAGCCACGCTTGATCCAGAAGATTTGGACGACACGCGAGTTCACCAACGATTTCATCCTCAAGTTGGAATTCCGCGCGGCGACAAATGCCGACAGCGGCATCTACGTTCGCGGGCCACAACTGCAATGCCGCGATTATCTCATCGCCGGGCCTTACAAAAACTTGAAGCAATACAAGCCGCAGGACTGGAATGAGATCATCGTCATCACCACCAACAACGTCGCCTTCTGCACCTGCAACGGTGAAGTGCTGGAAGCCGCGATGAAACTTCCCGCCTCCGGCCCGATTGGTTTTGAAGGAGATCGCGGCCAGATGGAATATCGCCGGGTGAGGTTGAAGGAGCTTCGCGGAGGCGAGGGTGAGCGTTAAATAAATTTCACTCCTACGTTGAGCCCCGATGGGACGACATATTTGTAGCAATACAAGCACGCCATGAACCAATTCGACCGCAACAAATCGCTACAGCAGCTTGACGGTCAGGACTGGGGTGAGCCGACCTACGACTCGGGCCTTGTGATCGAGTGCCACCGACTGAGGCGTGTTCCCTTGCGCGACTTCACCGCTGAGCATTTGCGGATGATGATTGGCCAGCAGATTGGGTTGGCTTACCTCGTTCCCGTTGCGCTTGAGTTGCTTCGCACCGACCCGTTCACGGCAGGCGATTGCTACGAGGGCGACTTGCTCGCGGCAGTGCTTCGCGCCGAGGCTGCGTTCTGGCGTGAGCACCCCGCGTTACGACGAGAGGCGGCGGAAATTGCGGAGCGAGCGTTCACTTTGCTACCTTCTCTCGACGGCTGCGACCGTCCGACAGCACAGGACGCTTTGACGGAGGCACATCATGCATTTCAGAAAGCACAGACAACGGCGGACTAGCCAGCAGGTTATTAGTTTACCACCCTTCCGTCTTCCCACCCGATCGCGGATCAGCCGCACCAACAAATGATTTTCCATCCGCACTACGCGCCACGGTGTGAGCCACGGACAAGGCGTTCAGTTCCTTCACCGCGTGACCGCGTTGTTCGAGCGCAGCTTTGACATCTGCAGGCAAGGATTTCTCAACCATCAATTCGTCCGGCGACCATTGCTGGTGGATGCGCGGCAACGCCATGGCTTCCGTTGGCGTCATGCCGAGGTCCAGCATCGCGACGAGTTGCACGAGCACAGCGGAAATGATCTTCGGCCCGCCCGCCGCGCCAATAGCGATGATGGGTTTGCCATCCTGCAACACAATCGTCGGGCTCATGCTGGAGAGCGGGCGTTTTCCGGGCGCGACGGCGTTGGCTTCCGCGCCGAGCAAACCAAACGCATTCGCCACGCCGGGTTGCACAGAGAAATCATCCATCTCGTTGTTCAGCACCACGCCCGTGCCGGGAATCACGACCTTCGAGCCGTAGCTGGTGTTGATGGTGGCAGTGCAAGCGACCCAATTCCCTTCCGCATCGGCGACGGACCAGTGCGTGGTGTGTTTATGCAAATAGTCGTCGGTAGGGCGCGTCACTTCGTGCGCACCGTCCTTCTCACTGTCACGAGCGGCGGGCAGAGGACTGCCCGCCCTACCGATCACGGGTGTAAAAAAGTCGCTCTCGTATCCGGGCGGCAAGCCGTGTTGCTTCACCTCGCTGGCGCGATCCAACTTGATCTGCTTCGCGAGCGGGGCGGCGTATTCCTTGGACACCAAACCGCGTGGCACTTTGGCGTAATCGGGATCGCCAAGCCAAAACGCGCGATCAGCGAACGCGAGCTTCATCGTCTCGGCGATGACGTGCCAGCGCGTGATTTCGTCGAGCGATTTCACGTCGAAGTTTTCCAGGATGTTCAACATCTGCACGACGTGAACGCCGCCCGAACTTGGCGGCGCGAACGAAACAACTTCACGCCCGCGATACAGGGTGCGCACCGGTTCGCGCAAGACGATGTGATACTTGGCGAAGTCGGCAGTGGTCATGATGCCGCCGTTGGCCTTCATCCATTTCTCCGTCGCCGTCGCGAACGCGCCGCGATAGAACCACTCGCTCCCCTGCTCTGCTATCGCGCGATACGTCTTGGCGAGATCGGATTGCTTCAACACATCGCCAGACCTGAGAGGTTTGCCGTCACGAAAGAAAACAGCGCGCGACGCTTCAAACTTGGCGAGGTCAGCGGATACAGAACGAAGTCGGGCGGCGAAACTTTCATTCACGACAAAACCTTGTTCAGCGATCTTCGCCGCTGGAAGGATCAACTCCTTGAGCTTCTTCTTGCCGTGATTTTTCACGGCGTGGTCAAACGCCGCGACTTCGCCGGGCACGCCGCTCGCGAGCGGACCAGTTTGACTAAGTTCGGTGTCGCCTTTGCCATCGCGCAGGAACATGTCACGAGTGGCGGCGGACGGAGCCATTTCGCGTCCATCAATCGCCACGAACTTTCCATTCGCCAACCGGATGAGCATGAAGCAACCGCCGCCGATGCCGGAGTTGTGCGAGTCCACCACACCGAGCGTCAGCCCGATTGCGACGGCGGCATCAATGGCGTTACCACCGGACTTGAGGACGTTGAGTCCCGCTTCAGTCGCGAGGGGATTTCCAGAGGCAACCATGCCGCGAGAGTTTTCGGCGTGGCTTTCAGCAGTGACGAAACTGCATAGAAGCAAAATGATCGTAGCAGCCGACGTGAGTCGGCTCATACTTCTCAGTCCGCGCGCGATGTCACCGTCAAAAGTTAGAGCCGACTCATGTCGGCTGCTACAATTCACATTATTGGCTCGCATCACACGGCCTCCTTTTCCGGCGGCACATTCAATTCACCCTCGGAACGCGCCATGACAGCGGACGCCAGACAGTTTCCGGTCAGATTGACTGTGGTGCGCGCCATGTCCATCAATTCATCCACGCCCAGGATCAGTGCCACGCCTTCCAGCGGCAGACCGAACGTGACGAGCGTGCCGGACAAAACCACGAGCGACGCGCGCGGCACTGCGGCGATGCCTTTGCTCGTGAGCATCAACGTAAGCATCATGAGCAGTTGTTGACTCAAGCTGAGTTGCACGCCAGCGGCCTGCGCCACGAAGATGGAAGCCACCGCCAAATACAGCGTGCTGCCATCAAGGTTGAACGAATAGCCCGTGGGCAATACGAACGAGACGATCCGCTTGGGCACACCGAATGCGATCATCTTCTTGAACGCATCCGGCAACGCCGCATCCGAGGACGTCGTGGTGAACGCGATGATGGCGGGTTCTTTGACGGCTTTCAGGAATCGCAGCACTGGAATGCGCGCGATCAACGCCACAGGCCACAACACGATCAAAACGAAAACGATCAGCGCGCCATACAGCGTGAACACAAGCATCCCCAGATTCTTCAACACGCCGATCCCGCTGTGCCCCACCGTCACGGCCATCGCGGCCCCGATGCCCAACGGCGCAAACTTCATCACCAACCCGGTGAACTTGAACATCACTTCGGAAAGTCCCTCGCAAAAGTTCAGCATCGTTTCCTTGGGCTTGCCGGAAACTTGCGTCAGAGCGATCCCAAAAATCACGGCGAACGTCACCACCTGCAAAACATCGTTCTCCGCAGCGGCTTGGAAGAAACTCTTGGGCACGATGTGCTCGATAGTTTCCGCCACAGTCCTTTGTTTCGGTGATTCCACCACGCCCGACGGCGGAGGCAGCGACACGCCGACGCCAGGTTTCACGAGATTCACCGCCACCAACCCCACCACCAACGCCAGCGTCGTGACGATCTCAAAATAGACAAGCGACTTGAACGCGAGCCGTCCGACCGCTTTCAAGTCATCGCTGTGCCCGGCGATGCCGATGACGAGCGTACCGAAGATGATCGGCGCGATGATGCACTTGATCAGTCGCAAGAAAATGTTGGAGATGACTTTGAGATGCTGCGACTCGGCAGGAAACGCGAACCCGATGCCGACGCCCACGAACATGGAGATGATGATCCATTGCGTCAGACTGATGCGGCGTAATCGAGCGATCATTCAGGTGTTCGTGTTGTATTGAATCGGTTGAATGCAGCGAAGGCTAGTTTTTGACTGCAAACGAAGCAACAGCAAGTTCTCTACGATGTGCCTCACTCGCGACCGGATATGAAAGCTGAATTGACCTTCGCTCCTCTGGTGGCTTAACTCTTGCCATGATTCGCTCCACATTATCCGTCGTATTGGTCGCGGGAATCCTCTGCGGTTGCGCGACCGGCAGTAAACCGTCGCAACCCGCGCCTGCGGGAAAGAAGGCGGTTCGACTTGAACAACCGCCAGTTCAAGCTGGCGTCACAAACAAACCGGCAGCGTCTTCAGCAAAACTGAACACCAGCGAGTCGAAGCCCAATCCCTCGGCTACTCCCGATAATTCTCTCGGCGGAAGAGTGGCGACGTTCAACAGCGCGGGACGATTTGTGGTGCTAGATTTTCCGGCGGGCAGAATGCCGGCGTTGGAGCAAACGATGTTCGTCTATCGCGGTGGTCTCAAAGTTGGCGAAGTGAAAATCACCGGCCCAACGCGTGATAACAATACCGTGGCTGACTTGTCCTCTGGCGTGGCGAACAAGGGCGATGAAGTCCGCGACCGCTAGCCGGATTCCAAAGTTGAACCGCTAATCTCCGCTCATCATCACTAATCGGAGACCACGAAAACCAACTAACAGCATTAGCACTTTCCGAGTGTAAAAATTAGGGGCGTCAGTTATCAGCGAAGATGCGTGAAGATTAGCGGTTCAAAATCGGGATTGGGATTTACCCTCAATCCCCTTCCACCTTCGGCTTGTCCGGGATCGGCTTCACGTTCGAGGGCAGCGCATTCTTCTGATATGGCGAGTGGAGGTTGAAATAAATGCCGCACAACGGACGCGCGGTATCGCTCTGACTGAGGATGATCGTGACCTGCTTATCAATCGCTAGTCCGTGGCGCATCCCCTCGGCGCGGTTGTTGTAGGCGTTGATGGCTTTTTCCATGAGCGATTTCATGGACGCCTCAAACTCTTCTGGAGATTTTTCCAGACAAACGATGAACTTGTCGTAGTTCTTCACCGATGCCGCGATCTCTTTTTTGAAAGTGTCTATTGTCACCTGAGCAAGAGTAGCGTGCTAATCGCGGATTTGAAGGAAAAACAAATCAATGCGAATTCTCAGCACGCATACTCTGCCTCGCACCAAACAACGCCGTACCCACGCGGATCATGGTCGAACCTTCCTCGATGGCGACTTCAAAGTCATCACTCATGCCCATGCTCAAGACCGGGAGCGGCGCGCCCAGCACATCTTCCGCCCGCGATTTCAGTTCGCGCAATGTCTTGAAATAAGGTCGCGATTTATCTGGCACTGGACTGAATGGCGGGATGGCCATCAAGCCGTGAATCTCCAATCTCGGCAGCGCGTTTAACTCTTTTAGTTCGGTGAGCATCTGTTCCGGCTTGTAACCGAACTTGCTCGCCTCGCCCGCAACATTGATCTCCAGCAACACGGGCATCGTCTTGGCTGCTTGATCGGCACGTTTATTGATCTCCTGCGCGATGGCGAGGCTATCCACGCACTGAATCATCGAGAACAATTCCACAGCATCGCGGCATTTGTTGGATTGCAGGTGTCCGATGAAATGCCAGCGCGTTTTGCCGGGGCTGTTCGGTATCTTGGCCTTGGCTTCCTGAACTTTGTTTTCACCGAACAGCATGAGGCCGAGATCGGTGGCGGCTTTGATGGTGTCGGCGGGATGTGTCTTGGAGACAGCAAGCAGTGTTACGGAATCGACACCGCGCCCAGCACGGTCACACGCAGCACTAATCCGTTGTTGAATCAAAGTCAGATTGTCGGCCAAACTCACGGCGTAATCGTAGAGTGAAATCCACAAACCGCAAATCCCGATGAATTACTGGCTGGCGAAATCTGAACCCGAAGCTTACTCGTGGGCGCAATTGCTCAAAGACGGCAAGACCGCGTGGACAGGCGTAAGAAACTTTCAGGCGCGAAACAATTTGCGCGCGATGAAGAAGGGCGATGTCGTCTTCTTCTATCATAGCGTCACTGAAAAGCAGATCGTGGGCTTGGCAACTGTCGTGAAAGAGGCTTACACCGACGCTACCGCTGAGGAAGGCGATTGGTCGTGCGTGGACATCGCACCGAAGAAAGCTCTCGTGAAAACAGTTTCGTTGGAGGAGATCAAAGCCGACAAGATTCTCGGCGGGATGCCGCTGGTGAAACAATCGCGATTGTCGGTCACGCCACTGACGGCGGCTCAGGCCGAACGATTACTATCGCTCGCGCAAACAAAACTGACGTGAGTTGACGTGGACACACAGAAAATAGATTCGTAGCCTCGCATCACAACATGGCCATCGCAGACATCAGACGCGAATACCGCATGAGCGGACTGGACGCCAACGATTTGGGTGCAGACCCTATCGTGGAGTTCCAGCGTTGGTTCAATCACGCCACTGAAGCGCAGACCGGAACGCGCTGGCGCAAGATCGGTATCGCACTTTACAAACTTTGGCACGCGCTGCTCGGTCATTCGTCTGCGGACGTGAACGCCATGACGCTCGCCACGGTGGATGCCAGCGGCCAGCCCTCAACACGCACCGTTTTGCTCAAAGGCGTGGACAAACGCGGCTTCACCTTCTTCACCAATTACGACAGCCGTAAAGGTCACGAGCTGGCCGCCAACCCCCGCGCCGCGTTGACCTTCTTCTGGCCTGAGCTGGAACGGCAAGTTTGCGTCGCTGGTGTGGTGGAAAAACTTTCCCGCGAGGAATCGGAAGCTTACTTCAAATCACGTCCGAGAGGCAGCCAGCTCGGCGCGTGGGCTTCCAATCAAAGCCAGCCCGTAGAGAATCGCGCCGCATTGGAAAAAATCTGGCAGGACATCGCTGCTAAGTTTCCGAATGAAATCCCGATCCCGCCAAATTGGGGAGGTTTCGTGCTACATCCGACACGGATCGAGTTTTGGCAGGGTCGCCCCAGCCGTTTGCACGATAGGTTCAGTTATACGAAACGACAGGATGGCGGTTGGAAACTTGAGCGTCTTTCGCCGTGACCGACGGTGCGGTGAGGCGCGCGGTGAAAAACTTTTCCTTGCATCTGCCAGCCTTCGTCCGAAATTGAATACGCGCCCGATCCCGGCGTTCTCCCAAGTCGTTTCAGGCAGGACGCCCTACCCTTCGGACGCAGTGACCATGAATACTGCGATCGAATACCAATCCCACCCCGACGCCACAGATGTCTGCACCATCGTGGTGCTGTATGATGGCGATATGACGCGCACACGGGCTCTTGCCGCCTGCGATTATCTCGTGAATCAATTCTGGCAGGACGTGGAACTGGAGTTCCATTGGTGGCGCACGGATTTTCTGCGGGACTCGACTCTCGCCACAGTCGCATCTTCGAACGCTGTGGCGTCGGACTTTCTGATCGTGTGTCTGGATTCACACGGAGAAATCGCGCCCGAGTTGGAATCCTGGTTTGAAAGCTGGCTTGCGAATCGCAGCGGGCGAGAAGGTGCGTTGGTGGATTTGACCAGCAACCCCAGAGTGAATGACGACCTCACACAGATTCGCAAATATCTCCTCGAAGTCAGCCAGCGCGGGAATTTTGACTATCTCACTACGATTCCAAGCGACGGGTGGATTACTCAGCCCACGAACATCACGGGCGGGGGAAATTATCAGGGGATAGATGAAATCCTTGGCGAAACTCGGCCACCCTCGCACTTCGGGTTGAACGAATAATTCTCCGCCCTACTGCTTTGCGCCGTCTGTCGGATGCCATTCGCCATCGTACGTGGAAATCACTACGACCTCTTCGCCCAACTCCTTCGACTGTGACAAAGTTGCCGCAGCGGAAGAACTTTGCATCGTATCAGTGTTGCCTGATTTCAACGGAGACTTGGTGATGAAAACTGTATCATCGTTCGCGAGAGCAACCTTTTCCTCGTCTTGGAACCGTGCGGCTTCCATCAAAAGATTTTCCCACGAACAATGGATCGTCCGCTTGGCTGAATTCTTGAACGGTTGCAAACGGAACTCCCCGTTCTGCATGGACAGCAGGCGATACAGTGCTTGTTCACCCTCCAGCCCAACGCCGATGGCGTGGATGATCTCCCCGTTCTCGATATAGATCGCACCGTTCGTTTTTGGATTATGAACTTCCAAGATGCAGGAGTTTCGACGCAAACACTCGATCTGGATCACGTCGGTCAACCCCACTTGCCGCAGCGTGCCGGAAAAACCCTCGCGCTGACTCCAGGCAAAAAGGTCGTTCAAGAGATTGAACACCGTGGCAAATCCCGCAGGCGTGATCGGCTTCTCCAAAAACAATTCTGCGCCTCCCTTAAGACACATCATACGGTGCGTATCAGTGGAATTGCCGGTGAGAATCACTTTTTTAATGTCGGAATGTCGCCGATTTATGACTCCGAGAAGTTGAACGCCATCCAACATCGGCATGTTGATGTCAATCACCACAAGCTCGATCCGATGTTGCTGAAGGATTGAAAGTGCCTGATCCGCCGCCGATGCCTTGTGGATTTCCCAAGACCCTGCGCTCAATGTCTCAAACATTTCGCCGACTGTTTCAAGGAATGCCATGCTGTCATCCACGAGCAACACTTTGTTCTGGCGGAGCGGCCTCATCTCAGCCTGAAGCAGTGGATGGGGCGAATTCGTGACGGGCTGGGAGATGACCGGCAGACTGGTATTATAAACGGATGGGATGGATTCCTCCACTCTGAGTTCAATCTCACCGAGCCGGAGAATCTCACCCTTCCTGATTACGCCTTCTGTGACTAGCACGCCCTGGATAAATGTCCCGTTCGTGGAACGCATGTCCCGGACTAGGAGTTCGTCGCCGCGCCACAAAACCTCGCAATGCTGCCCGGAGATGGAGGTCTCAACGATCTGAAACGTGTTTCCAGCCGCACGCCCGATCGTTATCCAGCTTTTACCAAGCTCAAACGACAGCCCTGCACTTGAATTAGTTGTGACGACAAGCTTAGCCATGCAAACCCTGATTTTCTGACAGACGATATCCTTGTAGGAACCACCAAATCAAAGCAGGCATGGTGCCTGTAATCAGGATTACTTGGGCGCTTCGTCCTCAACGATGGTTGCCGACTCTTCCGCCGATTCGCCGATGACCGGTGCAATCGCTTGAAGTTTGTCGCCCGCGTCGAGGTTCACGAGTTTCACCCCCATCGTGTTGCGACCCGCTTCGCGAATACCGCCAACAGGAATCCGAACCATCTGACCGCCGACAGTGATCAACATGATTTCGTCAGCATCCTTCACAGTCAGCGCGCCGACCACTCCGCCAGTCTTGTCGCCGGTTTTCATCGTGATGATGCCTTTACCGCCGCGTGACTGAATGCGGTATTCTTCAAACCCCGTGCGCTTGCCGATGGCGTTTTCGCCCGCGACGAGAAGCGTGGCGTCCTTCACCACGATGGCTGCGGCGACGAGTGCGTCGCCGGGTTCGAGATTTATTCCACGCACACCGCCTGCCGCACGTCCCATCGAACGCACATCGGTTTCGTGGAAGCGGATGCTCATGCCTTCCTTCGTGATGAGGACAACGTCGTCACCGTTGTCGCCTTCGCCCGTGCTGCCGCGCGTGAGCTTCACATCAATCAACGTGTCGCCCGGCTCGATGCCGATGGCGATGATGCCGCCCTTGCGGACGTTGGCAAAATCGCTCAACGAAGTTTTCTTCACCGTGCCTTGTTGCGTGGCGAAGAACAGTTCGCCGGACTGCTGCCACGTCACGTCGTCCTTGTTCGCGTCGGTCTTCGACAGAATGCGAATGAGTGCGGCAACTTTTTCATCGGCTTTCAACTCCAGCAGGTTCGCGATGCTCCGGCCTTTTGCGGCGCGGCCCATGTCAGGAATCTCATGCACCCGCTCCACATACACGCGGCCCGTGTTCGTGAAAAACATCAGGTAGTCGTGCGTGCTCGCCGTGAACAGATGCTCCACGAAATCCTTGTCGTCCGCCGTCTCGCCTTCGCGCGTGGTCATGCCGATGACGCCCTTGCCGCCGCGCCGCTGCGCGCGATACTGGCTCACGTTCGTGCGCTTGAGAAGGCCGTTGTGCGTGAGCGTTATGATGACCCCTTCATTCGCGATGAGGTCTTCGATAGCGATCTCCCCCTCGTCCGGCACGATCTCGGTCTTACGCGGTGTAGCGTGCTTCTCCTTGATCGCCTGCAACTCGGCTTTGATGATCGCCATCACGCGCGATTCCTTCGCGAGGATGTCGAGCAAGTCCTTGATGACTTCTATCAGCGCCTTGTATTCCTTGTCGATCTTGTCAATTTCCAGGCCGGTCAATTGATACAGGCGCAGTTCCAGAATCGCATCCACCTGCCGTTCGGTCAGTGCGTAGCGTCCCGCTTCCAGGCGGCTCTCCTGCCGGATGAGGATGCCCCACTTCTCCACCTGCGCCCGCGACCACTCGAACGCCAGCAGCTTCACGCGCGCTTCATCACGCGTCTTGCTGGAGCGGATGATCTGGATGAATTCATCGAGATTCGACAGCGCGATAAGGTAACCTTCAAGCAGCTCCGCCCGCTCCTCGGCCTTACGAAGTTCATAGCGCGTGCGGCGCAAGATGACTTCGCGCCGATGCTCGATGTAGCACTGGATGATTTCCTTGAGATTGAGCGTCTTCGGGCGACCATGATCAATCGCGAGCGAATTCACGCTGAACGAAATTTCAAGCTGCGTGTGTTGGAAAAGTTTTGCGATGACGACTTTCGGATTGCCGTCGCGCTTCAACTCGATCACCAGCCGGCAATGTTCGTCCGACTCATTACGCATCGCGGAGATTTCCGTGATGATCTTTTCGTTGACGAGATTTGCGATCTGTTCTTCGAGACCAGCGCGATTGACGTTGAACGGAATCTCTGTGATGACGAGTTGTTCGCGATTGCCCTTCATCTCCTCCACGCCGATGCGCCCGCGCAGCTTGAGGCTGCCCTTGCCCGTCGTGAAATAATTTTTTATGCCCTCTACACCACACAGGAAACCGCCCGTCGGGAAGTCCGGGCCTTTGACGAACTTCATCAACTCAGGGATCGTGATCTCCGGCTTGTCAATCTGCGCGCAGATGCCATCAATGATTTCGCCCAGATTGTGCGGCGGCATGTTCGTGGCCATGCCGACCGCGATGCCCGTGCCGCCGTTGACGAGCAAGTTCGGGAATGCAGCGGGGAAAACCGTCGGCTCGGTGAGGCGTTCGTCGTAGTTCTGGACGAAATCCACCGTGTCCTTATCCATGTCCTGCATCAGCGCCGCACCGAGGTGCGTCAATCGTGCCTCGGTGTAACGCATCGCTGCCGGCGGATCGTTTTCCACCGAACCGAAGTTACCCTTGCCGTCCACGAGCTTCTCGCGCATCGCCCACGGCTGCGCCATGTGGACAAGCGTCGGATAGATCACCGCTTCGCCGTGCGGATGGTAGTTACCTGAAGTGTCGCCGCAGATTTTGGCGCATTTGTATGGCTTGCGTCCGGGAAAGAGCGAAAGCTCGTGCATCGCATAAAGGATGCGTCGTTGCGAAGGTTTGAGGCCGTCGCGCACGTCGGGCAACGCGCGCGAAATGATCACGGACATCGAGTAATCGAGGAACGAGTTCTTGATCTCGTCCGCGACGTTGATCTTGGAAATCTTCTCGCCCTGCGTGTAAGCACCGCCGCTGGGTCGTTGCTCCGGTGTTGAAGGCGGCTGCGGGGGTTGTGGCGGCTGATTGGAATCGGTTTCGTCTGGCATGATGCTGATTCGGGAAAAATTGTTGCGGCGTGATCAAACGTCGAGGTTGCGGACGTTTAGCGCATTATCCACGATGAAGTCGCGTCGCGGCGCGACCTCTTCACCCATTAGGGTCACGAACATCTCCTCCGCCTCGACGGCGTCGGTCAGTTCGATGCGGAGGAGTTTGCGCCGCACCGGATTCATCGTGGTCTCGAAAAGCTCTTTGGCATCCATTTCGCCCAGACCTTTGAAACGCGTCATCTGGATGCCTTTCTTGCCGACGATCTTTACGTTGTTCAGAATTTCAGGAATCGAGAACAGCGGCGTCACCGATGCGCGTTCGCCTTCGCCTTCGGTGAGTTCAAACAGCGGTTTGTCCTGCGCGGTGTAATGATCCACGGCCAGACCTTTCTTCGAGAGCTTGTCGAGCAAGTCCGCAGTGGCCTTGCTTTCGAGATGCAGGTCGGACACTTTCGCGCGCCGCGTCGGGCCATCTTTCTTGCGCTCGACTTCAGTATCGCCGCCGAACAGATCGTTGTTCGCCGCCTTGAAGATGTCCACTTCCTGGTTGCTCTCGAAATAAGTCACAGTCTCGTCGTTGCCATCGCGGACCTTCACCATGAACTGCGGCAACGTCCCATCCGCCGTGCGCTTCTCGACATACTCGGCAAAGTCTCCGCCAAGCCGCTTGATGTAGGTGGCGTGTTTGTCGAGTGATTCGAGCAGCGTAAGAATTTCCTCAAGCTCCTTCGGCTTGAACTCCCGACCGTCGGCGAGATTTTTCAACTTCACTTCTTCCACACCGTTTTGCAGCAGGATGCGATTAAGCTGTACGTCGTCGTCAATGTAATCGGTCTTCTTCTTGCGCGTGATCGAGTAGAGCGGCGGCTGCGCGATGTAAACAAAACCTTGCTTCACGAGCTGCGGCATCTGGCGATAGAAGAACGTCAGTAACAACGTGCGGATGTGCGAGCCGTCCACGTCAGCGTCTGTCATGATGATGATCTTGTGATAGCGCAACTTCTCCAGATTGAATGCGCCCTCGCCTTCGCCATCG
>JANPGI010000302.1:0-8438 GCA_031423875.1 Verrucomicrobiota bacterium
ATGCGGTCATAGGCGCGGGCGCTGAGGTTATATTCCGCCATCGCGTTCATGAGCAATTCCTTCGTTGCCTCCTCAAGCGCGCAGAACTCTTTGATCTCCTTTGTCGCCATGCGCGCGTTACAGGTGATCTTGGGTTTGTGCGCGAAACGCGCCTGCTGAATCTTGCGCGCGGCGATGACGCGTTCGCGTATTTGCGCGGAGGTTTCACCGACTCTATCGCCGGTCATCTCGCGGAATTTCACCGCCGGAACTTCCACATGCAGGTCAATGCGATCCAGCAACGGCCCGGAAATGCGACCGAGATAATTCTGAATCTCACGCGGCGAACTCTTGCTCTCATGCGGCATCTTGCCATCGGGCGTGGGATTCATCGCCGCCACCAACATGAATTGCGATGGAAAAGTCATCGTGCCCGCCGCACGTGAGATGGTGACTTTGCCTTCCTCCAAGGGTTGGCGCATCGTCTCCAGCACGCTGCGTTTGAACTCCGGTAATTCATCAAGGAACAATACACCGTGGTGCGCGAGCGATATTTCGCCGGGAGTAGGATTGATGTTGCCGCCCAGCAATCCCGCATCGCTCGCCGTATGATGCGGCGCACGGAACGGCCTGCGCGTGATCAACCCCAAGCCCGTCGGTAACAATCCAACGATGCTGTGAATCTTCGTCGTCTCCAATGCTTCCTCCAGGGTGAGCGGCGGAAGGATCGTGGCGAGCCGCTTCGCCAACATGGATTTGCCAGTGCCGGGCGGCCCGATCAGCAGAAGATTGTGCCCACCCGCAGCCGCAATCTCCAATGAACGCTTCACGGATTCCTGGCCTTTGACATCAGCAAAATCCACATCGTCATCCAGCGGGTGATCAAAGATTTTTGCGATGTCCACGCGCGTGGGCTTGATGGTGATCTGACCTTCGAGAAAGTTTGTGGCCTCGCGCAGATTCTGGATGGGGATGACTTGCAAGCCCGCGACCACCGCCGCTTCCGCCGCATTCTCAGCAGGGACGAGCACGCCTACCTTGCCATCTTGTTTGGCGCGGATGGCGATGGGTAAAACGCCTTTGCACGGACGCACCGCGCCCGTGAGCGCGAGTTCGCCCACGCACACGAAGTTATCGAGTTGATCCGTTTCGATCTGCTCGCTCGCAGCCAACATTCCGAGCGCGATGGGCAGATCGAAGCTCGGCCCTTCCTTCTTCACGTCCGCAGGCGCGAGGTTGATGGTGGTGCGACCGTAGGAAAATTTGAACCCGGAACTGTTGAGCGCTGTGGTGACGCGGTCGCGGGATTCTTTCACCGCCGCATCCGGCAACCCAACGATCACGATGAGAGTGTCACCGTAACCTGCGCTGACCTCGACTTCGATGGGATACGCTTCGATGCCAGTGACGGCAGCGGAACAAACGCGAGCTAACATGCGCGGGATGTTCGTGAAGCCCGGCGCCCGGCGCAATCGGATTTTGTGGTGATGCTCCCGTCAGATCACCGTTCCATGCGGGATGCTTGCGCCCTTGGGGATCACGACGATGCCGTCCCTGATGAAATAGAGCGGGTGATCAAAATTCTCCGGCTTACCCACTGGCGAGATTATGACGTCGTTGCCGATGCGCGCGTTCTTATCAATGATCGCGTTCTCAATTTTGCAGTTCGACCCAATGCCCACCCTTGGTTTCCCTGTGCGTTCGTGTTCGACGATTGATTCAGCCGATTCAAAATAATCGCAACCCAACGCCACAACGCGGTTCATTTCTGTTCCCGGCCCCACGATCATGCGCAGGCCGATGATGCTGTTGGCGATCTTCGCATGATTGATGATACAGCCGTCGGAGATGACTGCGTGGTCAATCTGCGCACCGTTCACTTTTGAGCCGGGCAAAAATCGGGGTCGGCTGAAGATCGGTGCGCTCATGTCAAAGAAGTTGAAGTGTGGCAACTCCGCAGCCATGTCGAGATTCGACTCGAAGAAGGCGCGGATCGTTCCGATGTCTTCCCAGTAACCCTGGAAAATATGCGAGCAGACACGATGGGTCTCGATGGCGCGCGGGATGATGTGTTTGCCGAAATCGGAGTGATCATTGTCGAGCAGCTTCTTGACGACTTCACGGTTGAAGATGTAGATGCCCATCGAAGCTAGGAAGCTTTCTTCGTCACCCTCAATGTCGAGCTTGGGATACCACTCCTTCGGCAACCGCAAGGAATCCTGCACTGCCACATCCTTGGGTTTTTCCACAAACCTCACGATGCGCCGGTCTTCCGCGATTTGCAGGATGCCCAGCGCAGAAGCTTCTTTCCGGCGCACTGGGAGCGTGGCAATCGTCACATCCGCGCCCGTTTCGCGATGTTCCGCGATCATCCGGCGGAAATCCATGCGATACAACTGATCACCACTCAAGATCAGCAGATATTCGAAATCGTGATCGAGGAAGTGCATCAGGTTTTTGCGCACCGCGTCTGCCGTGCCTTCGTACCAAGACGTGTCGGAAAAAGTCTGTTGTGCTGCGAGGATTTCCACGAAGCCGCTGGAGAACTGATCGAACTTGTAAGACTGCGAGATGTGGCGATGCAGCGAGGTGGAGTTGAACTGCGTCAACACATAGATGCGGCGGAAACCGGAGTTGATACAGTTGGAGATCGGCACGTCCACGATGCGATACTTGCCCGCGAACGGCACCGCTGGCTTCGCACGATCTTTGGTCAGCGGAAACAGTCGCGATCCCTGGCCGCCACCCATGATGACGCACAGGACATTGCTGGTGTTGAGTGATTGGCGTGTGATGCGATTCGTGTTGGATGACATACAGTAAATGCGTTGAAGTTCGGGAAGATGCTAGGAGAGTCAGCCGACAGGCGGCAAGCCTCAATCCAAAACTTGTGTGATAAAATCCGAAGGAGTGAGAAAGGGACGGCCCTGAAGAGGCTTTGAGCTGCTGGCCTTTGATGCCGGACCGGCAGCCGGGGCATGGTCTGCTCGTGCCCGACTTGTAACCTCATCCAACACCTGTGAGGAATTAGGGGATCACGAACGGAACTGCAGGTCGTACAGTTTCTGGTACACGCCACCGCGCTTCACAAGTTCATCGTGCCCCCCCATCTCCACGATGCGCCCCTGCTCCAGCACGACAATAACATCCGCGTGAAGGATGGTTGAGAGCCGATGCGCGATGCAAAGCGTGGTGCGGCCCTTCATCAATTCATCGAGCGCAGACTGTACGGCGCGCTCGGATTCGGTGTCCAATGCGCTGGTGGCTTCGTCCAGAATGAGGATGGGCGCATTGCGAACAACGGCGCGGGCGATGGCGAGACGCTGCTTTTGTCCACCGGAAAGAGTGACGCCCTTTTCACCGACTACCGTGTCGTAACCTTCAGGCTTGGCGAGAATGAACTCATGCGCGTGCGCGTGTTTGGCAGCAGCAACGATTTCTTCCTCCGTCGCGCCTTGTCGTCCAAGCTCGATGTTTCTGCGGATGGATTCGTTGAACAGAACATTCTCCTGGGTCACGACGGCGATCTGGCTGCGAAGGTCTTTAGTGGAAAATTCACGCACGTCAACGCCACCGATCCGCACCGCGCCGGTTTGCGGATCATCGAAACGCAGCAGCAGATTTGAAAGCGTGGTTTTGCCCGAACCGCTGGCCCCGACGAGTGCGACGAGCTGGCCGGGTTTGATACGGAGATCAATCCCACGCAGGACTGGTTTTTCTCCGTAGGCAAACTGGATGTTGTCGAAATGAATCTCAGCGCCGGCAGCCTTGAGCGGCTTGGGATGCGAGGGTTCGGGCATGGTGCTTTGCACGGCCAGCATCTCGAAGACCCGCGCGCTGGCGGCCTGAGCTTGACTGAGTTGGATGTGGATTTTGGTCAGATTTTTTATCGGCTTGTAGAGAGAGTAGATACCGATGATGAAGCCAAGAAATTCTCCCGCTGTGGGTTTGGGGTCGGTGAACAGGCCGATGTAGAGAAAAAATCCTGCGATGCCTAGCGATGCGATGAATTCCAATAGCGGACCGGGCATTTCCTTGGCGCGGACGAGGCGCATAAAGTTGCTGATGTATCGGCGTGTGGTGGCAAAAAACTGATTCTCCATCTCGCCCTCCAGTCCGTAGGCTTTGACCACGCGCACACCGGAGAAAGCTTCGTGCATGACATTGCTGGTTTCGGAAAGCTGGTTCTGTATCTCGCGACTGGATTTGCGGACTTTTCGAGAAAAAAGCGTCACAGGTAAAATCGAAATCGGGAAGATCAACAACGCCATCGCTGTCCATTTGGGGTTCGTCCACAACAGAACAGCCAGGATGCCGAGAATTGAAGCTGGATCGCGCACTAGCGACGTGATGGATTGATTCAACGTCGTTTGGAGCGTCGTGGTGTCCGTCACGATCCGCGAGATGAGGTCGCCAGTTTTCGCTTCGCGATAAAAACCAACGGGCTGCGAAATGAGATGCGCGAATAGCTTTGTTCGCAAATCAGCCACGGCACGGACGGCTGCCCATTGCATGAAATAGGCGTTGAGATACTCGAACAGCCCGCGCAAAAACATCAGCAGCGGGATCAAAAACACCAATAGCATGACAGCCGCTGGACTGGAATGCGCCGTAGTGCTCAAGCTCATCTTGACGTTAGGAATCAGGTCGCGGACAAAAGATGGCAGATTGTTCAGCAACAGATCCGCTTTGCTGTTGCCGCCCGATGGGAAAAGCGTGTCTGCTATCAGCGTGATCAGCGGTATCAACAGCGGCTCGCACAAGCCGGAAAGCACGCCAGCAACGACTCCCAGCACCAAACGCAGACGATAGGGTTTGGCGATGGAAATCAGTTTCTGGATGAATGCGAACATCTGTACTGAATATGCGTAAAGGCCGCGATGCTAGGCGAGGTTTTTATGGAACTGCCTCGCGCCACTTGCTAATATCTCCCGCATCCGGCCTTCACTTTCGCGCCGGTCGAATCCAGAACAATCCATGCGACTGCGCTATCTCTATCGGGCGTTCAAAGCCCGCTGCCGTGATCAAAGTGAGGAACTAGAAGCCTCGCTCACGGCCATCCGTCAGGGTGATACCGCCGTGGACGCAGGTGCGAACAAGGGCGCGTATCTTTACTGGCTCAGGCGTGCGGTCGGTTCTGCGGGAAATGTTTTCGCATTCGAGCCACAGCCGACGTTGGCCAAATATCTTCAAGACATCTGTCGCACGATGAATTGGTCGAATGTTCACGTGAAAGCCAGCGCTGTTTCTGACAGATCAGGAACGGCCCGACTTCATGTGCCTGGCGAGAAAGACTCGCCCGGTGCATCGCTCGAAACCGCAGTGGCAGACAAACCCGGACATTCGTTCGAGTGTCCGATCACGACCCTAGATGAACAACTCGCCGCCGCAGAGCGCGTCAGCTTGTTGAAGGTGGACGTGGAGGGGCACGAATTGAACCTCTTTCGCGGCGCGGAACAGACCTTGAAGAAGCACAAGCCGCTCATCGTATTCGAGTGCGAGGCGCGCCATCTCACGCATCACAAGCCGTCGGATGTCTTCACTTATCTGCAATCTCTCGGATACGTCGGACAGTTTTTTTTCACGACCGGCCTGCGACCGCTGGCTGAATTCAATCTTGCGGTTCACCAAAAGTCCGATGGCGACCGTTTCTGGGATGCCAAGGACTATTGCAACAACTTCTGCTTCTCACATCCGGAAGCCAAACGCTGAATCCATATGGGAACACCCACGCGATTGCCCGTCACCGTCTGCATGATTGCAGGTGCGGAAGCCCATCGTATCCGGAGGTCGCTGGAAAGCGTCACTTCTTGGGCGTCGGAGATCATCGTGGTGATGAACGCCGACGTGCAGGACGGTACGGAGCAGATCGCCATTGAACTTGGCGCGAAGGTTTATCGTGAGCCGTGGAAGGGACACATTGCGCAAAAAAACTCCGCAGCACAGAAGGCCACGCAGGAATGGTCGTTCGGGCTGGATGCGGATGAAGTAGTGACACCGGAATTGCGTGATGAGTTGTTTGCGCTGTTTGCTGGTGGAGCAAAGCCTGATCGTGATGCTTACAGTGTGCCGCGACTGACCTTGTATTGCGGGCGCTGGTTGCGCCACGGTGATTGGTATCCCGACCGCAAGACCCGGCTCTGGCGGCATGGCACCGCACAGTGGGGCGGGAAGAATCCCCACGACAAACTCATCACCTCCGGCTCCGTTGGAAAATTAAGCGGAGACCTTCAGCATTACAGCATGGATGATCTGGAACATCACGCGCGCAAGGCACTTTCCTACGGCGCGCTCTTCGCAAATCAATATCCCGCCGATGGAGCGCGCATCGGCCTGTTTAGTTTGTGGGCGCGTCCCTCTTGGCGGTTCGTGCGTAGTTATTTTGTGCGGCTCGGTTTCCTCGACGGCTGGCAGGGTTTCGCCGTAGCCAGATTGATTGCGTTTGAAGCTTTCATCCGTTACGCGAAAGTGCGGGAGATACAGCAGCGCCGCGAATCAGACTCCATAGCAGAGGCAAAAGAGCGTTACTATTAATCACCGCCATGAGTTTAGGATTTAAACAAACCATCTTCATCGTCCTCGAAGACGGCACCGCAATACGAAACATCCTGCGAACGGATGTTTTCACCGTTCTCAAGGCGCAGAAAGATTTGCGCATCGTCATCTTCACACCGCTGGCCGATGAAGAATTCAAAAGGGAAATGCAGGCCGAGAATGTTCTGGTGGAGATGAAGCCGACCTACAGAAACGGCCCTGTCGTCTCCATGCTGGAATCCATCCGGAAGGAGATTTGGGCGCACAAGACCGGCATCTATACCTTCGCACAGAAACGCACCCGCAAACCGGCGCACCGCTTCCGCATGTTCCTCGTGAAACATCTGCTGCGGGCGAATACGCCGGAGCGTCTGCAACAACTGCTGCTGAAACTTGAGCGTTGGAAGCTGGCCACCACACCATTGCTGGCGGGCGAATTCTTCGACCGCTACAAGCCCGACCTGGTGTTTTACGCCACGCTTTACACCAAGTCTCATTACATCGAGCGCGGCGCCCAGCAACGCGGTATCCGCACCGTGGCATTCGTGTTGAGCTGGGATAATCCCACGAGCAAGGGGCCGTTTCCAGTCACGCCTGACCGGGTGATTGTCTGGAACGACCTGCTCAAACAGGAGTTGATCCAGTATCACAACTATCGCCCCGACCAACTTTATGTTTCCGGTGTGCCGCAGTTCGACATCTACACGCAGCACGAAAAATATCTTTCGCGCGCGGCGTTTTTCGAGAAGTGGAAACTCGACCCTGCAAAGAAACTCATCACTTACACAACAGGGACGCCCGGCACGTCGCCTTTCGACCACGAGGTGATTGATCTTCTGTATCAATCCATGCAAAAGGGCGCGCTGCGTCAGCCGTCGCAATTGCTTGTCCGGTTGCATCCCAAAGACCGCATCTCGGATTATGAACGGTTCAAAAACAAACCCGACCTCATCATCCAACTGCCCGGCCGCCGCGCCTCCACGGGGGACTCCTGGAATCCAACCCATGAGGACATGTATGGGCTGGCGGAATTGATGTATTACACCGATGTGAACGTGAATGTGGCTTCAACGATCACGATTGATGCGGCTGCGTTTGACACGCCCGTGGTGAACATCGCCTACGACGGTTACACCACCAAGCCTTACCCGGAATCCTGTCTGCGTTATCTGGACTACGAACACTATCGCGTGATCGTGAAAACTGGCGGCGTGAAGATCGCCTACTCGAACGAGGAAACCATCCGCCACATCCAAAGTTATCTGGATGACAGAACACAAGAATCTGAAGGGCGTCGCCTGATCCGCGAGCAACAGTGCTGGAAGCTGGACGGACAATCGAGCCAGCGCCTCGCCGAATACATCCTTAGTCAACTCCCGAAACAAACCTGATGCTGAACAGAATGCAACGATCCAAGCGGCACATGAAGGAGCGGGATATGTTGCTTGATTTAGATTCGGCAGCCGACTGACAATCCCAAGCCACAACGTATGTCCAATTCACCGTTTCCATACGACACCGCAGATCATGAGAATATCCCCTGCAATTTTTGTGGGCGCGATGACGCGGCGACGTTGCACGACCGCGACCGCAATGGACTCCACGTGCAGTCCGTCATCTGCAAGCACTGCGCATTGATCTACATCAACCCGCGCATGACGAGTGCTTGGTATGCGCGTTACTATGAAGTGGAATATCGTGCGCAGATGGCCCGGTTCAAAGGAAAGCGGCTGTCGCCTCAGGACAATGCCGCGCTGTTCAAAAAAGCCACCCAACACGGGCGAACTCTCGCATCACAACTTCGCACTCACTGGTCGCGCGGCCTAACCGTCGAAGTCGGCTCCAGCGTCGGAGGCGTCTTGAACGGCATCCGGGAAGAGATCGGAGTTGATGTCCTCGGCATCGGGTGAAGGTTCGATGCCGAG
>JANPGI010000303.1:0-4823 GCA_031423875.1 Verrucomicrobiota bacterium
CGCGGATGTAGCGCTCGTCGGCTGCGGGCGTCAGCGCGCGATAGACGGGGAGTTTGCCGGCGTTCACTGCGTCCACGTACGGTTGGAACTCGTGGTGATTCTGGTAATGCACGCCGCTGAGGTGGCCGAAGCTGGCGACGCCGATGGACAAAATATCCGCGCCGGTGAACAAGCCTTCGCGATAGATGAACTTCACTTTGGCTGGGTCGCGCACGACGGTTGTGCCGCTCGTGACGGTGTAGCCGACTTTCTCGAATTCGCGATAAGCATAATCCACCCACGCGCGTTTGGTTTCCCAATCAGCGACGGGCGCGACGAGTTTGCCGCCCGCTTTCATCTGCTGGTAGATGCCGGTGTTGTACGGCACTTCCATCTGGTAGATCGTGACGGAATCCGGCTGGAGCGCGACAGCTTTGGCGACGGTCTCGCGCCATTTCTCTTCCGTTTCTTCAACCATGCCAGCGATGAGATCAATGTTGATTTGCGGGAAACCAATTTCGCGCGCGAAAGCATAAGCGCGGGCAACTTCCTTGGAACGATGAGCGCGACCGTTGATCTCCAGGATGTGATCGTCGAAGTGTTCGATGCCGAGCGAGAGGCGGGTGACGCCGAGATCGCGGATGGCCTGCAACTTGTGGTCGGTGAGTGTGCCGGGTTCGGCCTCGAACGTGACTTCTTCGACTTCGTCCCACGGCAGCAGGTGTTTCATGCCGTCGGTGAGAAACTTCAACTGATCCGGCGAAAGATAACTCGGTGTGCCGCCGCCGAAATAAACGAACTTAGGTTTGCGTCCACCGATGACCGGTTTGCTCGCATAGACCGCGAGTTCTTTCAACAGCGCATCAATGTAGCCGCGCACTTCCGAAGAATCTTTGTCCGTATAGACTTTGAAGTAACAGAAGTGGCAGCGCTTGCGGCAAAAGGGGATGTGGGTGTAAAGACCAAGAGGAGTTAGGAGTTGGGAGTTAGGAGTTGGGGAAGAATGATTCAACGCCGTTTCAAATTGCGGCACGAACTCTTGTTTCCAAAATGCGAACGGCGGATAGTTGGCGACGAAGTAGTTGCCCGCAGTCGTTTCGTGCCGGAGCGGGGGAGTGGTGGTACTCATGTCTGTTTTGGTTTGAGTTTGCCGTCGAGAATATCCACCAAAGTTTGTAGCACGCCAAGTTCGACCGCCCACAACTTCATGTAATTCAAATCAAGCGTTGCTTGTTGGACCGCGAAGACACCCGCCGCGTCGTACCGCTGGCGTTCGGATGGCGTGATCTTGTCCCAGAAAAGTTTGTGCAGGATAATATCTTCGGGTGTCGCCAGCCAGGCGGTCACTCCGAGGGTCTGGCGTTGGACTCGGCGTTTGAACATCTCACGTTCAAAAGGCGAATCGCCCGGCAGCCAGAAATCCACCTTCAACGCCGAACGCTGGTCAATGGCATTGAATTGATGTGGTGGTTTGAAGGCTGCGCGCATGGCATTTTCGTCAATCAAGAAATCAGAGGCGAACTCGGCGACGATCTTGGGGATGGCACTAGCGGGCAGTTGGATGACAAAGTCCAGATCATGGGTGCTGCGAGGGATGCCCCAGAAGTTGCTGGCCATTGAACCTGTGACCATGTACGCGACGCCCGTTCGATTGAGCCGCAGCAAACAGTCCTTGAGCAACTCAGCTTCAGTCATTGCGCGTAGGTCAGTTGAATCCGTTCACGTAACTTTCGCCCGACCGCTTCCTCGCCGATGCCGGGGTGTTGGGCGCGGATTCCGTCGCGGGCGATTTCGCAGGAGAGTTCGTGCAGGCGCAGGCCGATTTGCAATCGCTCGTCGCCCGTCATCTGGCGGTAGCGTTCAATCTGTGTTTGTAGTGCGGCTTCAGGTGTCATGCGGCAAGTTTTCGGGTGACGCGGCGACGGCGCGAGAGCTTCACGAATTTCATGCCGTGTTTCTTCAAGGTTTCACGTTCACGTTTCAAGTCTTCACAAATGGCTGCAAGGTCGTAGTTGAACTTTTTTGCATGGGCATCACGGAAGCGGCGGATTTCATCGAGAATGGGGTTGGTCTTCATTTGATAGTCCTAAGTTCAGGAGGTGTGCAGATGACTGGGCAGCGGTGGCCTTTCACTAGACACAGGTTTTCAAGTTTAGGTCGCATCACAGCATTTGCAATATGTCGGCAATTCCACGTCAGAAGATAATCCAACTGATTCACCGTAGCTATTGCGATATGCAACGCATCGTCGCCAGCATTCGTCGGCAAAGCCATGTTGACCAGAAAGAGATCCGCCAACGCCCGCGCTTGGGAATCGGCAAATAATGCTGGAATCATCTGAAAGACTTCCTGTCGGCGTCTTGCCGCATCTGGGTCTCCCGCCAATGCCTCCAATCCGACGAGGTCTGACACGAACACATCAAAATTACCGCGCTCGCTATCCCACCACTCCTTGGATTGCTTAATCATCGCGGACATCACCACGTCGCGAGTCGGGCGCGCAGTAAGGAAACTAAGGAAACTCGTTTCGATATAAACTTTCGGTTTCATTTCTCTGTCACGCCGAAATAATAAACGCTTTGGTCGCCTCGTCTGTTCATCTTTTCTTCACGATTCACAACTCAATCATATCCCCCAACTGCGGCACCATCACTTTGATGCCGTGCCGCTCTTGGATCAGTTTCGCCAACGGCAATCGCCCGCGATCTTCGCCGTGAGTCAAGGCCACACGCGGGCGGGCGGCGGCGAGGTGGCTGAACCAATCCATCAAATCCGTTTGGCCCGCGTGCGCGCTGAATCCGCCCAGCGTATGGATGGTCGCTCGCACCTGAATCTTTTCGCCGAACATGGAGACTTCCTTCTCGCCGTCCACAAGCCGACGACCGAGCGAGCCTTCGCCTTGATAGCCGACGATCAGCACGCAGGCTTCAGGCTTGCTGAGATTATGGCGGAGATGATGGAGGATACGCCCGCCAGTACACATGCCCGCGCCCGCCATGATGAGACACGGGCCGGGCTGATCGTTGAGGGCCATGGAATCTTGCGCGGTGGGTGTGGCTTTCAGCGTCGTCAAATCCTGCGTGAGCGGCCGTTCGCGGCTCAACGCTTGAAACTCTTCGTCGAACAAACTCATGTGTTCCCAATAAATCTTCGTCGCTTCGATGGCCATCGGGCTGTCGAGGAAGATGGGAAACTTCGGCACGGTGCGATTGCGGAACATCTGCGCCAGCAAGTAGAGCAACAACTGCGTGCGTCCAATGGCGAAGACGGGCACGAGTAATTTCCCCTTGCTCGCCACCGCCTTGTTCACGATGCCTTCAAACTCCGTCACAGTTTCGGCCAACGGTTTGTGATCGCGGTCACCGTAGGTGGATTCCATCACCACGAAGTCCGCTTGATGGAAACCCACCGCGTCTTTGAGAATAGGCGCGCCCTTCGGCCCGACATCGCCAGAGAAAACAATCGTCTTGGTTTTGCCCCCATCAGTAATGGTGAGTTGGATGCTGGCCGAGCCGAGCATGTGACCGGCTTCAACAAATTGTGCGCGGATGCCGGGCGCGACTTCCACACGTTGATCGTAATTCACCGGCTTGAACAAGCCGATGAGAGTGTCCACGTCTTTCGCGGAGTAGATCGGCTCGGTCGGTTCTTTGTCGGGATGTTTGCGATTGTAACGCTCGGCATCCATCGCTTGCAGATGCGCCGAATCTTTCAGCACCAACGACGCGAGCGGGATGGTCGGTTCAGTCGTGAAGATCGGCCCGTGATAACCCGCCTTGGCCAGCAACGGCAATCTCCCGCAATGATCCAGATGCGCGTGCGTCAATACCACCGCATCAATCTTCAGCGGATCAAGCGCGGCAGGGACTTTGTTCAAATCTTCATGATCGCCGTGACCCTGGAACATGCCGAAATCCACCAGCACGCGCGCCTGACTGGTTTGCACGAGATAAGAAGAACCCGTGACGCCACCCGCCGCGCCGAAGAAAGTTAATTTGATGGACATGATGTGTTGGTGATTGTTTGGTGCGCGGAGTATCAGCGGGACGATGGGGAAATGACAAGCTTGGGATACGTATGGAAACGCGTCGTTTGTTTAACAATGCTTCTATTTGTTGGGTAGCCCAGAGACTGCGCGCACTTGCCCTAGAGCGACACCTGCCACGATGAGGATCATCGCAGTCACGAATGTCGAGGTGACAGCTTCACTGAGGAAAAAATAGGCCCACGCCATGGTGCTGAGTGGGATGAGATTGTTGAACAACAACACCCGGCTCGTCGGCCAGTAGCCGAGCGTGCGATTCCACAACGCAAACGCCACCACGCCGCCCGCGATGATGCAATACGCCTGCACACCCAGGATAGTCGGGTTCACCGCCACGCCGCGTGAGAGGAGTTCAAAAAGCGCGATCGGTGCGAGCCACACGGCAGCCCGCCACATCGTATGCGCGGTCACTTCCAAGCCGTTCAAGTCAACGGAAAGTTTGCGGCTTTGCCTGCCGTAGTTCGTCCACAACACACTGGAAGCGAGTCCAAGAAATTCCCCCGGCAAACTCACTGAACTCGCCGCGAGCGCAGGCCACAACAATACTGCCACGCCGCTCAATGCCAGAAGCGCGGCGATCCAATGCAGCGTGCTGGGCAATTTTTTGTTCTCCCACGATTCCCAGATCAACGCCCACACTGGTGCTGCGCCAAGGTACAACGCCACATGTGATGCCGAGGTGAACACGAGCGCGCCGTTGAACGCCACGATGTAGGTCGCGAGGCTCAATCCGCCGCGAAGCCACAGCGCGCGGTTCAGTTCGCGCGATGGCGTGACGTATTGGCCGAGCCAACTGGTG
>JANPGI010000304.1:0-2288 GCA_031423875.1 Verrucomicrobiota bacterium
ACTTGGATTGCAACCGCACGGCGCGCACGGAGTGACGCGCCCTACCCACGCAATCGAGGATTGGAGCTTGAAGCTTCTTCATCTTTGCGTCTTTGCCTCTTGGCGACTTTGCGTTAAAAACTACGCGTGATTGTTTTCCTCAACGGCAAGTTCGTGCCAGAAGAACAAGCGACCGTCTCCGTGTTTGATCGCTCATTCCTTTACGGCGATGGTTTGTTCGAGACGATGCGTGTGATCAACGGCAAACCGTTCCAGTGGTGGGATCACATGGAGCGATTGCGCAAGGGCGGAGATTTCCTTGGGATCAAAATTCCATTCGGTTGCAAGTCACTGGAGAAATTCGCCACCGAACTCATCGCGCAGAACAAGATGCCGGATGCGTTGATGCGATTGACGGTTTCACGCGGCGTCGGCCTGCGCGGTTACTCACCCAAAGGCGCAGACAAACCCACGCTCGTGATGTCGCTGCATCCCGCGCCCGGAACGACGAACTCCGATTCGGCCCATTGGAAACTTGTTACCGCCAGCCTGCGTCTTCCGGCTGGTGACAAACTCGCGCAATTCAAGACCGCCAACAAACTCGCGCAAGTTCTCGCCCGCGCGGAAGCCGATGCTGCGGGCGCAGACGAGGCGGTGTTGTTGAACACCGATGGTCACGTCGTCGAAGGCGCGAGCAGCAACCTGTTTTGGATTGAAGGTAAAACTGTTTGCACACCGCCGTTGACCGATGGACTTCTCGCTGGTGTCACGCGCGCCGTCACGATTGAGATTTGCCAAAGGCTTTCGCTTCCGCTCGCCGAACGCGCGGTGACACCGGAGCAACTACGCCGTGCCGATGGAATCTTTCTCACGCTCAGTTCAATCGGCGTCGCCGAAGCCATCGCGCTCGACGGCGTGCCGCTCGCGACATCGCCCATCGCTGCGGACATCCATCGCGCCTACCAGAAACTGCTGTTGGAGAGTTGAGTATTGCTTTCGTCACCGGCGACAGCCTTTCCGTGTTTCATCCGTGTTCAATCCGTGGCTAAACAATTTCCGCTTTGCGTGACGGGCATTTTGCCGCTTTAATCTGCGCGCATGAAAATTGTTCTCGCTTACTCGGGCGGACTCGACACCTCGGTGCTGATGTCCTGGATCAAGGAAAAATATAACGCCGAGATGATCGGCTTCTGCGCCGACATCGGGCAGGAAGAGGAACTCGACGGCCTCGAAGCCAAAGCCATCAAGACCGGCGCGTCCAAGATTTATATTGATAACTTGCAGGAGGAATTCGCCCGCGACTTCATCTATCCGATGCTCCGCGCCGGGGCGATTTACGAGGGTCAATACTTCCTCGGCACGAGCATCGCCCGCCCGCTCATTGCCAAGCGCATGGTCGAGATCGCGAAGAAAGAAAAAGCCGACGCCATCGCGCACGGTGCGACCGGCAAGGGCAACGACCAGGTTCGCTTCGAGTTAACCGCCGCTGCGCTCGCGCCGGACTTACAGGTCATCGCCCCGTGGCGCGACGAGCGCTATCGCAGCGAATTTCCCGGTCGGCAGGAGATGATTGATTATTGCGCCAAGCACAAGATTCCCGTGCAGGCCAGCGCCAAGAAACCGTATTCGATGGATCGCAACCTCCTGCACATCTCCTACGAGGCCGGCATTCTCGAAGACCCGTGGTATGACAGCTACGATCTGAAGAACCGCCAATATTTCACCACGCTCTCCGTGCTGCCTGAAGACGCGCCGGACAAACCGGAATTCGTCGAACTCGATTTCGTGAAGGGCGATTGCGTTGCGGTCAATGGCAAGAAGCTGAACCCGCTCGGCGTGATGAAGGCGTTGAACAAACTCGGCGGCAAACACGGCGTCGGTCGCGTGGACATGGTCGAGAACCGTTTCGTCGGCATGAAATCACGCGGCGTGTATGAGACGCCCGGCGGCGCGATCCTGCTTTTCGCGCATCGCCAGATGGAATCGCTCACGATGGACCGCGAAGTCATGCACCAGCGCGACGCGCTGATCCCGAAGTATGCCGAACTCGTCTATAACGGCTTTTGGTATGCGCCCGAACGCTACGCGCTCCAGGCCTACGTCGAGGAATCGCAGCGGAACGTCACCGGCACGGTGCGCGTGAAACTTTACAAGGGCAACATCATGGTCGCGGGCCGCAAATCCCCCGTGCTATCTCTTTCTCTGCACCTTCGCCGCGACTTTCAGGCGCAGCGCGTTAAGCCGGATGAAGCCTGTAGCGTCGTCCTGATTGTAGGCCTTGGTCGGGTCGGCTTCCATCGTGGCGATGT
>JANPGI010000305.1:0-11746 GCA_031423875.1 Verrucomicrobiota bacterium
ATCGCGCAACGCATTTTGCTCCGGCAACGTCCATGTGGTGAACGTGAACTCCGGCAACCGCCACATCACGCAGCGATACGGCAGCAGATTCGTGAGCCCTGGCGATCCATTCACGCTCGTGTCCCACACTTCGTAGCTCACGCCGAGTTGCGCGAGCGTGGCCGTGTAGCCGGACAGCGGCGGCACGGCGAACAATGGGTCGGTGTAATTATCCACAAGCAAAACCTTGGCGACGGTCGGCGCGACGAAGTTGAACAGCGAGCCGCCGTTGTTGTTCGTCGAGCTGTTGCCCGCTTCGTCGGTGGAGGCGACGTGGAAAGAATATGTTCGTCCCGCGATCAATCCGCTCAGGCCGACGGAATGTTGCATCGTCAGCTCCGTGCTGGTCGCAACTTTGTTCAAAGTGGCGTTCGTGTTATAACGCACAGCAGATGTTGCGGCTTCATCCGTCGTCCACGAAATGACAGTCAGCCCGAATTGATTCGTGGTAGTCACGCTTGTGATGATCGGTGGAACAAGATCGCAAACGGCGTAAGTGGAGCGGCTCAGATTTGCCGACACATCGAAGTAACGCACTTCGATCTGGTTTCCATTCGCGATCTGAAGTTTCCCGTCGTTGATCACAACACCAGTCAACGTCGCCACGCTGCCAGTGAACGCCCCGCCGTTTCCGTTCGCGAGCAACGTATAGTTCTCACCGAGCGTCTCAACTGAACTGCGAACCAACACACTCACAGACGGAACGCCCGCGCGGTCGCGATCAATCACCGTGATCTTCATCGTGTCAGGACTGCGATACGCACCGCGATCCAACGCTACCAAGCTCGTGTCCGGCGGCACAAGATCACCGGAAGTCACCAGCGCAAAATCCTGATCCGTGAACAACGAATCCACACGCGCGTCCTGCACGACGTTGCGAGCGCGGACACGCACGACGTATTCGCCCGCAAGCGGCGCGCTGATGTAAATACCTTCTACATTGTTGATGCTGTCGTGGCCCGTGGCGTTGGGAACTGATTCGCCTTGGTCGAATTGATTGCCGCGATAGATAGCTCCATCTGGCGCGATGATCTCAAGATCGAGATCGTTGACCAACGCGGGGATTGCGCCGGGAAATCCGGGCACGTCCGTGTAAGTCAGCGTGACGACCAACGGTTCGTTGCGGCTCGCGACAAGAATGTTTTTCTCGAACACCTGAAGATTCGTGAGCAACACGGATTGATCCACAAAGTCCACCGCGCGGGACGAACCGATGATCTGCGTCAGATCAACGCGTCCCCAGCCCTCGTCGTTGTTCGGAGTCGGCCCTGTGCCGCTTTCATCATCGAGATCAACGGCGGAATTGATGAGCGCGGCTTTGACAAGCGCAGGCGAAGGCGTGGCATTGGTGTGCGTGGCGCGATAGAACTGCACGAATACCGCCGCCGCGCCTGAAACATGAGGCCCGGCCTGACTCGTCCCGCCTTGATATTGATAGAGCGGCGAGATGCCTGCCCACGCGTATTGATCCGTGGCGGAGAATGACTGGAGCGATGCGATCCAAGTCCCCGGCGCGCAAACGTCCGGCTTGATACGACCGTCTTCACACGGGCCGCGACTGGAAAAATCCGCCATCGCTTCCGTGCCTTCGCCGTAGATCACAAAGTCCACGCGATCGTTCTGCGACGCACCGGTGGCAATGACATTCTTTGCGACCGCCGGGCTGCCGATGGTTTGTTGACCCGAACCGGCGTTGCCAGCAGAGAACTCCAGAATGTATTGCTGATCGCCGAGCGTGAGTGCGTCTGCATCGCGCACGAGTGCGTCGAACTCCATCGCACTGATGTCGTAACGACCTTGAGTATCGTCGCCCCAACTATTCGAGCCGATGTCGGCACCTGCGCGTTTCGCATCGCGCGTGAGCCGCTCGAAACTAGGCGGCGCAGCATAATTCCCCACGCCATCGAAAATTCGTTGTGCGATGATGCTCGCGCCGGGCGCAACTCCGAGGCCGTAAAGATTCCCATTCTCGTCCACCTCACCGCTCGCGCCGTTGCCTGCGATGATCCCGGCGCAATGCGTGCCATGAGAATGTTCATCCGACGCATCATCGAGTTGTCCCGGCGAGCCGTAGTAGAAAAACGCCGGCGTACGACCGAGCAAGTCAGGGTGCATCGTGAGCGCGTCACCATTGTTTAATCCGCTGTCCGCCACGGCCACCGTCACGCCGCTGCCGTCGTAGCCGAGCGATTGCATCGCCAACAGATTCGGCCCGCCATCACCCGCGACAATCTTGGACGCGACCTCATCGTTCAACTTCATCTTCGGCGCAGACTCGATCCACAGGACGGAATCGGAAGCCGCTAGCGACTCCAACTGCGGCTTCGTGATCTCACCGCGCAACACGCGTCCACTGCTCAACTTTGTTTCCTGTGTGATCCGGGTGAAGCGCCCTTTCGCTCGTTGTGTGTCGGACTCGTTCGCTTGTGCGGAAAGCAGCACGGCGATTTCCAGCTTGTCGCCTTTGGCAGACTTCGCCGCTTGCTGCAATCGCGAGTGGATTTTTTGTTCTGCGCGATACTCCCCGACGAATTGAACAAAGCTCAACGCACGAATCTCCGTCGCGTTGACATTCTCGAACTTCGCCACGAACGCGTCGTCCGGCACGTAATGAAGCAGCGTGATGCCGAGCTGGGCAAGTTGCGCGCGCCACTGCGGCTTGGGTGATTCGCGGAATTGGATGATGAATAGACCGGAACTTGGAGATGGCGTGGATGCGAGGGATTTTGCCTTAAGCAGAGGCAAAGCAGCGGCTGACGGGTTGCGCAGACGAATGGGTTTCGAGTTTTGCGCTGTTGCAGCAAAGGCAACGGTGAAGCAGCAGACTACGAAAAGGCTGCTGATACGTCGCACAAACGCCGGGAACTTCACAGTGCGACGTTAGCTGACGTAGGCATGAAAAACAAGGAGGTCGTCACACTCGGTGCGAGTGCAACTGCCCCCCCAGAAGTTGCGTTTGGGAAGTAATCGGAACGCCGCGTTCACGCGGCAGCAGTGTGATTGGCCACGTTGCTGCTGCCTGAAGACGGCGTTCCGGCGGCAGTGTCAAGATGCGTCCGCCGCCAAAGCAAATTGTTTTTCCAATGGCTCATCGCTTTCAAAACTCATAGGCTCTAAGTGAAACCGCATCGAGATTTTGATATTGAATCATTTTTATGACGACCAAACACGCCATCAAACATGGTGTCCTCCTAATCACCGCCGTCACGGGCCTGCTAAGTAACACAGCAGCATTCTCCGCACAGGTGAACTTGCCCGCCATTGCATCCGGCCCGTTCACGCCGTCGTGGCAATCGCTCACCAATTACCAATGCCCTGAATGGTTTCGCGATGCCAAGTTCGGCATCTGGGCGCATTGGGGGCCGCAATGCGAACCGGAACATGGCGATTGGTATGCGCGCAGCATGTATGAGACGGGCAGCGGCAACTACAAGTCGCACCTCGCCGAATACGGCCATCCGTCCACGAACGGGTTCAAGGATGTCATCCATCAGTGGAAGGCGGAGAAGTTCGCGCCCGATGAGTTGCTCAAGTTCTACAAGAAAACCGGCGCGAAGTATTTCATGGCACTCGCCAATCACCACGACAACCTCGATCTCTACAATTCCAAGTTTCAGTCGTGGAACTCCGTTGCGCTCGGCCCGAAGAAAGATTTGATCGGCGGCTGGGAAAAGGCGGCACGCAAGAACGGACTACGCTTTGCAGTGAGTGTTCACGCATCGCACGCGTGGATGTGGTATGAACCGGCGCAGGGTGCGGACAAGGACGGTGCGCTCGCCGGTGTGCCTTACGACGGCAAGCTCACGAAGTCCGACGGCAAAGGCTTGTGGTGGGACGGGCTCGATCCGCAGGAACTTTACGCGCAAAATCACGCGCCGGGAAAATATGATTGGGAATGGAATGCAGCCAAAGGCAGCAGCGTTCCCGACGCGGCTTACATGGAAAAGTTTTTCAAGCGTACCAAGCAGCTTTGGGATGATTACAAGCCAGACATGATTTATTTCGACGACAGCGTGCTGCCGTTTCATGGCGTCACGGATGAAATCGGGCTCACGCTTGCCGCGCACTTTTACAACTCCAGCATCAAACTCCACGGAAGGAATGAAGCTGTGATGAACGGCAAGCAACTCAAGTTGCAGTCCCAGCGTCAGGCGATGGTGTATGACATCGAGCGGGGTAAAGCGGATGGCATTTTGCCGTTCGCATGGCAGACGGATACGTGCATCGGTTCGTGGCATTATGACCGAAACATTTTTGACAAGCATCGCTACAAAACCGCCGAGCAAGTCGTGCCCATGCTTGTGGACATCGTCAGCAAGAACGGCAATCTGATGTTGAGCGTGCCTGTCCGTCGCGATGGCACGATTGACGAGGACGAGGTGAAAGCCTTGAACGGTGTCGGCGCGTGGCTCAAGGTCAATGGCGAGGCGATCTACAAGACGCGTCCGTGGAAAACGTATGGCGAAGGCCCATCCACCATCGCCGCAGAGAAAGGCCAGTTCGACGGACAAAAAGACACACACACGAAACCGTTCACGGCAGAGGACATTCGCTTCACGCAATCGAAGGATGGAAAGACGCTCTACGCCGTTGTCCACGCGTGGCCAGCGGACGGGAAGGTGGTCATCAAATCGCTGGCGGAAAATTCCGCGCACGCGCCGGGGAAAATTGGCAGTGTGAAACTGCTGGGCGGCGGTAAATTAAAATCCATGCGCGATGCGAACGGACTCACGGTCACATTGCCTGAAAAGAGACCGTGCGAGATCGCTTACACGTTGAAGATTAAATTGTGATCAATCCACAGACAAACGCGGTTTTGACCGCCAATCATGGTTCTGATAGGTTGTCGCCATGAGCAGACAATTCACAGTCGAAGTCCCGGAAGCCAGCTTGCGAGTTCTTGGTGAAGATGCGGCTCGCTTTGGACGAGAGATGCTTGTGGCGGCAGTATTGCGCTGGTTCGAGGAAGGCAGGCTTTCTCAAGGTCAAGCTGCCGAAATGCTAGGAATGAAACGCGGTGAATTCTTCGATCTGCTCTACGAACACAAAGTTTCCCCGGTGCAAATGAGCGTGGAAGATTTGGAAGAGGATTTTCGGCGTGCCTGAAAAATGGGTCATCAACGCCTCGCCAGTCATTCTGCTCGCCAAGGCGGAGGTGATTCATTTTCTTCCGAGACTTTGTGACGAGCTTGTGATCCCAGCCGGAGTTGTTGGCGAAATCCACAACGTTCACATCTCCGATGCAGGCAAGACATGGCTTGAGAACGAAGGCCGGAAGTTTGTCCGCCAGTCTCCTCAAATCCATCCGGCGTTGGTTGACTGGCGTGGTGGTCATGGCGAGGCAGAAGTCATCTCTTGGGCGTTGCAATATCCGGGCTTCATCGCAGTTCTTGATGATCGTCGGGCGCGATTGTTGGCGAAGAAGAACAATGTCCCGCTCATTGGGTCACTCCGAGTGATTGTGATGGCCAAGGAGCTGGGACTGATTCCAGCGGCGAAGCCTGCGCTTGAGAGACTGCGCGGTGTTGGTGCTTATCTTTCCGACGAACTTATTGATCGCTCAATTGTGCTCGCGGGCGAATAACTTTTTTCTATGAAAACCAAGACCAACAACAAAGACCGTTTCGTCATCATCATGGCGGGCGGGCGCGGCGAGCGTTTCTGGCCGGTGAGCCGCGAGAAGACACCCAAGCAACTCATCAAGTTGCTCGGCGATAAATCATTCTTGCAGGAAGCTGTCGCGCGTGTGCTGCCCATCGTGCCGCTCAAAAATATTTTCATCATCACGAACGAAGCGCAGGCGGCTGAGGTGCGAAAGCAGTTGCCCAGGTTGCCGAAAGAAAACGTCGTGGCTGAACCTGTCGGTCGTGACACTTGCGCGGCGGTCACGTTGGGCGCGGCACTTGTGGGCGCGCGTTCCACTACGGGAGTCATGGCGGTTTTGCCTGCCGACCACGTCATTCCCGAGGAGAAAAAGTTTCAGCAGGTGTTGAGCGATGCGTTTGATGTCGCGGCCAAAGGCCAGGCCATCGTGACCATCGGCATCAAGCCGACCGAGCCTGCGACCGGTTACGGTTACATCCGCACCGGAAATGAATTGCCCACACCGGCGGGCGCGAAGAAGACCAAGACCGTGTTCTTCAAAGCCGAGCAGTTCGTTGAGAAGCCGAACTTTGAGACTGCGCTGGGCTACGTGAACAGCGGCGAGTATCGCTGGAACGCGGGGATGTTCGTCTGGAGTTTTATCACGGTCACAAATGGTCTCGAGAAGCATCAGCCCGAGATGTTCGCCGCGTGTCAGCGCTGGTTCAAGGTGGCCACGAACGGCCCGAAGCTCGCGAAGGTTCTGGCGAAGGAATATCCCGCGATCAAGAAAATCTCGATTGATTTCGCGCTGATGGAACACGCGCAGAACGTCATTTGCGCCGATGGTGCGTTCGCGTGGGACGATCTCGGCGCGTGGCCCGCACTCGCGCGCCATATCAAGGCTGACGCCGAAGGTAACTGCGCCGTGGCGGATTTCATCCATGTGGACGCCGCACGGAACATCATCTACGACGCGCGCAGCAAAGATCGTCGCACGCCCATCGCGGTCGTAGGGCTGCGTGATTCGATTCTCGTGCAGACCGACGATGCCGTCCTGCTCGCGCACAAATCCCAAGCGCAAAAGATCAAGGAACTCGTCAAGAAACTCGCCGAGGATGCGAGGTTGAAGAAGTTGGTTTGACAGCACAGATAAAGAGCCTAGAGTCGCGCCGTGAGAACAAAGCTATCTGAAGCAATACACTCACGAGTTATTTTGATTCTGTGTGTTGTCACGCTCCTTGTTTCGCCAAACAGATTGCAGTCGCAGGCATCGTTATTTGACCCCACCTTCAAAGTCGGCCATGGTGCGAACGGAGCGGTATACAGCATCGTTATTCAAGACGACGGGAAGATTGTTGTTGGGGGCGAGTTCACTCGAATCGCAGGCCAACAGCGCACAAATCTGGCGCGACTGAACAGCGATGGGCTGATGGATTTCTCGTTTCCACAAGGAACGGACGGCCCTGTTTTCCAATTGCTGAAACAAGCTGACGGGAAGATTTTGGTTGGCGGTGCATTCACCAATCTTCAAGGCGTCGCGAGACAACGTATCGGACGGCTTCTAACGAATGGTGTCGTTGATTTAAGTTTTGATCCTACTACCAACATATCAGCGAACTCAAAGGTCTTTAGCTTGGCAGCCCAGCCTGACGGGAAGATTTTGGCGACGACTTTCGCGTTTGGCGGGTCAACGGGTTCTCTCAAACGATTTGAAGCGACCGGCCAATTAGATTTGTCGTTCGTGCAAACAAATGAATTTGATGGATGGTTCGCTTTTGCGGTGTGTTTGAGAACCAATGGTTCAATCTTAACTGGAGGAGGCTTTCAGGGAGTGAACAGCATTATGACTCCAAGCTTGGCACTCTTCAGCACAAATGGGGTCTTGGATACGAACTTTATTTCAGATGTCCAAACCAACTTTCCCAGAGCAGTTTCTTCTTTGGTTCCACAGATGGACGGAAGTGTGCTAGTGGGCGGAAGTTTTTTGCGGACGACTTCGGCGAACCGGACTGTTATCGCGAAGCTCACTTCTGCCATGGTTTGGGATACTGCATTTAACGCGGACGCATTTGACCCAAACTACCAGCAGAATAATTTTCCTCACGTAGCTGTGATTAAAATGCAGCCGGACGGGAAATATCTAGTAGGTGGTTATTTTCAGGAGGTAGGTGGTTACTGGAGGCGGGATATTGTGCGCCTAGATTCCCAAGGCAAAGTTGATCCGTGTTTTGACCCTGGCATTGGTCTTGGAGATGATTACAGCTCCGGTAATGCAGGGGTGAAATCGATTGCCCTTCAAGCGGATGGGAACATAGTAGCCGGGGGAGACTTTGTTAGTTTCACTGGAGGAGTAATTGCGAGTGCTTCATCTTCGAACCTTGTTCGTTTCCTTCCTCAAAGCGACTGTAACGCCACGCGTGTTTATTTGCTTAACTACGGCGGGCGATATACGGCAATCGGCACATGCGCGCTAGGAGGAACTAATTATCTGCAACAATCTACCAACTTGGTTGATTGGTTTACGTTGGGAACAAATGCTATTAGCGGATCATACTCAGATGAAACTGTGAGTGCGCGACCTTATGTATTTTGGTTTATACCAAGTGGTAGCACCACGAATGATCACAGCGTGTTTTTCCGAATCAAAAAAGAATACTAAGCCAGCCTTATCGTAGCTCCGCCTTCAATTGCGTCTTCAACGCAGTCACAACTTTGTCGTGTGCGCCATTTACATCCGCATCCGTCAGCGTCTTATCCGCCGCGCGATAGGTGAACGCATACGCCAGACTCTTCTGTCCTTCTGGAACATTCTTACCACGGAACACGTCGAAGAGTTCCACGGTTTCCAGATTCGCGGCCTTCGCCTGTTTCACCGTTTGCAACACGGCTTCGTGCGTCACGGCTTCGTGCACGAGCATCGCAACGTCGCGGCGGCTTGAGGGGAATTGCGGGAGCGACTTGTAAGACTTGCCTGCGCTGCGTCGCGCGATGAGTTGATCGAGATTCAATTCAGCAAGCAACACCGCATCTCGCAGATCGTATTTCTTCGCGAGCAGGGGCGAGACGAGTCCGATCTCGCCCAGCGGAAGCTTTCCACCAAGCGCAATCGTCGCGGACTCGATGAACAACGCCGTGCTATCCGCGCGTCGTGTAAAGGCAACGCCGCGCACGCCGAACTGCTCCAGCAATTCTTCGACGAAACCTTTCAGGTCAGAGAGGTCGAACTTCGCATCGCGCTCCTCGCCGCTCCAAAAACTTTGCGCGCGCTGGCCGGTGATGGCGATGGCGACGTTACGGTTTTCTTTCGTTTGCCCGTTCACGTTGGTGAACACGCGGCCAATTTCAAACAACGCCACGTCGTAATTCTTGCGCGTGATGTTGTGCCTCAACGAGTGCATCAATCCCGGCAGCAAACTAGGGCGAAGCACATCCATATCACTGCTCAAGGGATTCGCCAGCGCGACGATTTCTTCTGGCTGCTGACCTCTGACCTCTGACTTCGCAATCAGCGTTTGTCCCGTCGCCTCGTTCAAGCCGAGACCCGCGAGGATGCGCCGGGCTTCAGCAATCTGGTCATAGATGGAATCAAACGCGTTCGTGCCGAGCGCACCGCGCGGCGGTGTGGCGGGCGTATTGTTCAATCCGTTCAACCGCTCGATCTCTTCGATCAAATCTGTGTCGCGCTTCACATCCACACGCCAAGTCGGGACGCTGAACGTACACTCGCCGGGTTGTTGTTCGACGACGCCGAAACCGAGTTTGGCGAGGAACGAAACCTGATCCGCGTGCGAAATGCCGATGCCGAGCAGGTCTTTCGTCTTCGAGTAGTGCAGGTTCACCTGCTTGAGTGACACGGGCTTGGGATAACAATCCACGACGCCATCCGCAAGCTGACCGCCTGCGGTTTCCAAAATCAATTGCGCCGCGCGCTGGCTTGCCCAATCGCAGATGCTCACGTCTGCGCCGCGCTCGAAACGATAGCTGGCATCGCTACGCAGGCCGAGTTGCTTGCTCGTGCGACGGATGTTCGTGGGATTGAAATACGCGCTCTCGATCAATACATCCACGGTCTGCGCGTTGATCTCGGTGTTCGCGCCGCCCATCACACCAGCGAGGGCGATGCCTTTGGTTTCATCGGCGATCAAAAGCATGTCGCTCGTCAATGTGCGTTCTTGATTGTCGAGCGTCTTGAATTTTTCTCCAGCAGTGGCGCGACGGACCACGATGGTGGGTTTGCCATCCGAGCCCTTGGCGATGAGATGATAATCAAACGCGTGTAACGGCTGGCCGACTTCGAGCATCACGTAGTTGGTCACGTCCACGACGTTGCTGATGCTGCGGATGCCGACTTTTTCCAGAGTATTCTTTAACCAATCAGGACTCGGCCCAACCTTCACGCCTTTGATGACGCGCGCAGTGTAGCGTGGGCAAAGCTCGGCATCCTGAACGCGCACAGCGACGAGGTCTTGGACGTTGAATGTTGAATGTTGAATGTTGAATGTTGGAATCTTCAGCGGATTCCCGGTGACCGCCGCGATTTCCCGCGCGATGCCGATGAGGCTGTTGAGATCAGGCCGGTTTGGTGTGACTTCGAGATCGAACACCACATCGCCGCCGCTGCGACCGAGATATTCGCCGAACGGTTGACCGACCTTGGCATCCTCGCGCAGGATGAGCAGGCCGTCTTCTTTCTTGTGGCCGATGGCTTCGGGATCAAGGAGCAGTTCCTCGTGCGAGCACAACATGCCGTGCGATTCCACGCCGCGAATCTTCCCGACCTTGATGGTGAACGGTTCTTTCTCGCCGGGTTTCGGCGGTAACGACGCGCCGGGCAGGATGAGCGGCACTTTGTCGCCCGCCTTGAAATTCTGCGCGCCGCAAACAATCTGGCGTTCGCCCGCACCGTCGTTGACGCGACAGAGCGAAAGTTTGTCCGCACCCGGGTGCTGATCGCGCGTGATGACTTGCGCCACGACGATGCCATCGAACGCGCCGGAGATTTTCTGCACGCCCTCGACTTCGAGGCCGAGCATGGTGAGACGTTCGACCGTCTCCTCGACAGACCAGTTGAAATCAACGTATTGCTTGAGCCAGTTGAGAGTGACTTTCATGTAAATTATTCAGTGTAACCGGGCAGATGATGTTTGGCCCAGTGCTTGATTCGCTTGTGGGTCGTCGGATTTAACGCGCCCACTGCGCGCAGGAGTCGTTCGTTAAAGCGCGCGTCGTTGGCGAAGAATTGTAAGTCTGTGGTTTTAACCGAACGGGCACGCAGAACCCACTCGTTCACATCGAGTGCTGCCAGGGTTTCTAGGTCGGCGCAAAGCTCGTGCTTAAGGAATCGCACTAGCACTTCATGATGCAAGTGGTCTTGCGGACGCGGCTTGTTCGCCAGCAGCGCTGACTTCTCGGCGAAGAGAGTTTCTGGCGCGAGCACAAAGAAAACAAAGTCGCCCATGCGGACTTCGCGCGCGTGGTTTGCCGCATCGCTCAACGTGAGCCGCAGACCTTCCTCTAGAAAGTCCACCTCCAAGCCTTCAAACGAAATCGTGTGCGTCTCCGGTTTGAACGGCGCTTCAAATAGCCCTTCCGCTTCTTCCACGGTCAGCCCCATGAAATCCACGTCCTTGCTCAACCAAGTTTGTTCGTCTGCCAGCGTGCTGGGCGGGACGGGAAAATCTTTGTCGTGCGCTTGTCGGAGCGACTCGCGATAAAACCAGCACGCGCCGCCGCCGATTAGCACCCAGTTGGGAAAGAAATCGGGAAATCGCGCCGCGAGCAGCTTCAAAGCAGCACGCACTTTTTCCCAATCATAGATTTTTGGCAGCGACATAATCAGGCGAGGTGCATCACGCGGCGTTTGCGCGGGACGCGGTGCATGGTGAACCCACCAAAATTTTCGCTCATGGCGCGAAGTTCTTCCGGCTTATAACGATTGCCGGGGAGTTCTTTCCACGCTTGTTTGCGCGCGTAGCCCTCCGCACGTTTGGCTTCGGCGGCTTCGTCCTTCGGCAATCTGATGTGTCCCGGTCGCAGCATGGGAATAGCCGCAGGCAGGATAGTTTTTGCCGCGCTGACTGCCTAGAGAATTATGACCGCTGGGAAACAGAAAGGGCAACTG
>JANPGI010000306.1:0-3063 GCA_031423875.1 Verrucomicrobiota bacterium
CCAGCAGATCCTTACACCGCCGCTGCGGCTGCGGGTGACGCCTCAACAAATGCGGCAAGGGGTTGCGCTGTAGCGGGCGCGTTGGCGAGTTCGGTGATGCGGATGCCGAGGTGATCTTCCACGAGGACGACTTCACCGCGAGCCACGAGCTTGTGGTTGGCGCGAAGTTCCACGGGCGTTCCGGCGAGTTTGTCGAGTTGCACGATGGAGCCAGCGGCGAGCGCGAGCACGTCACGCATCGGCAACTGGCATGAGCCAAGTTCCACGGTGAGCGTCACGGGCAAGTCCATCAGGATGTCGAGATTGGTGTTCATAAAATTTCAGGAGGCCAGCGCGTTCAGGACTTCCACGGCCCAATGTTGGTCGCGCGTGCCGAGGCGTGCGTTGAAGCGCGGCACGCCGCCCAGCTTCACTTGGACAAGACTCGCGGCATCGGCGGAGATGGGAAGCACGTCGCCCACTTTCAATTGTTGCAATTCGCGCGCGGTGATCTGCGGGCCGGGCAATTCTGCTGTGACGGGAATGGTGACGTGATCGAGCGCGGGATTCCACGCGGCGGGCTTGGCCGGTGTGGCTGTTGGTAGCGGTGTCTCTACCGGCGGCTTGAGTTCGGCGCGGATGATTTGCAGGATCGGCTCCACCGTCGAGAACGGCAGCGCGATGCGGATCTTTCCCGAAGCGTCGCCGATGCGTGCATCGAACGCGGCCACCAGCATGGTGCTGTCCGGCGGAGATGTTTGGAGGAAGCGGGGATCGTTTTCGTTGCCGATCAAGGACGACTTGAGTTCCTTGCCGATCTTCCAGTTCGCGCACCACCCTTCGGTGATCAAATGAGTGATCTGGCCGAGCAATGCGACTTCGATCTCTGTCAGTTCGCGTGACGGGATATCCGCCGCGCCAAGTCCGCCCATGAGCCGATCCAACAACGACAGCGCGAGGGACGGCGACATCTCCAACACGCCAACGCCACGCAAAGGTTCGACCTTGAACAACGTCAGATGCGTAGGTTGTGGCATCTCACCCGTGAATTGTCGGAACGTGGGCGTGTTCAGCGACGTGAGCTTGAGTTCAAATTCTGTGCGGAACAACACCGCCAACCTCACGGCACAACTGCGTCGGATGTTTTCATGATCCGCCGTCAACCGTCGCAGCTCCGCCGCGTTGAACAGCGTGCGCTGCGTCAACTCATACAACTGCGGCCCGGTCGCGACTAGCGCGGCGGCAGGAGTTGCCTCTGGCGGTGGAGTTGGATTGGCCGTTGTTTCCATGGCCGGATTATTGGATGGCAAAGTCTGTGAAATAGATCTCCTTGACGCGACCTTCACCCAGCACTCCGTTGAATGCGGAGATGAGTTCGGTGCGGATGAGATTGCGCGAACCGGGCTTGTCCAGATCAGCAATCGTTTTCGTGGAGAGGACACTTGAAGCGACATCGCGAAGCTGTGCATCACTCTTCTCGACCGAATCCTTCAACTCTGCGTGAGACCCCACGAGAGTCAGTTGGGCGAGGAGATAGCGCGTGCCAGCCGTGCCGGAAACATTGACGAGAACCTTCGCGCTGAGCGGAACAGCGGTTTTGCCGCCACCCTGTTTTCCCCCGCCCTTTTCATCCTTGGCCGCCTCACCGTGACCGCCCGCTTCAGGCTGGGCGCCTCCGCGCCCGGATTCCGCCCCATCACCGCTTTCGACCTTGGCGTGCGCCGCCACCCCTGCGGAATTGATCTTGGGCAACAACACGAACACCGTCATCACATAAGCCATGACCGGCATGAGGACGACGTTGAGGACGAGCGGCAACATAGCCTTCATACCGCCGCCTGCGGCTGGAGCTGCGCCATCTGCGGGTTTGGGAGCTTCTGCTTTTTTGTCGGACATAATTCAGTTCAAGATTTCCACTCCCTCTCCCCCTTCACCCCCTCACCCACAAACATGGGTGAGGGGGAAGATTGAAGGGGGAGAGGGACATATTAATTAATTAACGTTTGAGGTTCACCAGTTCCTGCAAGATCTCATCACTCGTGGTGATGATACGCGCGCTGGCCTGAAAGCCGCGTTGCGTGGCAATGAGGTTCGCGAACTCGTTTGCGAGGTCCACGTTGGACAATTCGAGCGCACTAGATTCGATGCCGCCCAACCCATTCGAGCCGGGCGCCGCCGCCAAAGGCGTTGTTCCACCCAAAGGACCGGCGGAGGCGATGCCGGAATAAAGATTATCTCCCTCCTTCAACAACGCCTGCGGATCACTGAAACGCTGGAGCAAAATCTGCGCGCGCATGAACTGAGTGCCATCAGACATGTGAACATTGATATTGCCATCCCGCCCGATGCTAAACGTCGTCATCGTGGCAGTGGGACTGGTAGTAGCCGGAGCCAGGTTCGCATCAATCTGGATATCACCGCGAGAACCGCCGGACGTATTATTGGCAGCGTTGAACCCCTGCACGCGAAGCCCCTTGTTGGTGATGAGATAATTATTGCTGTCCAACCGGAAATCGCCCGCGCGAGTCACGTATTCAATCTGACTGACCGGATCGCGGACGACGAAGAAACCATCCCCATCAATGGCGATATCCGTTCCCACACCAGTGCGATTGAGCGCGCCCTGAGTGAAGATATTTTTGACGGAAGAAGTGATGACACCCGAACCGACTTGCATACCGGCCTGACCCGAGCCGCTGGAAGCGGCGCTGGAAACCTGCAAGGTCTGGCTAAAGGCATCCGCGAAGTCAGTGCGAGCGGACTTGAAGGCGATGGTGTTGGAGTTGGCGATGTTGTTGCCGATGACGTCGAGGCGGTTCTGGAATTGTTGGATGCCGCTGACGCCGGATTGTAGTGCTCGAAGCATGAGATGGTTTTCTTTGGTTAAGGTTGATTATACAGGACTGATCGTGAGTATTTGGCGCATGTCATAACTCGACTTGCCCACCACGATCCTTGGCTTCCCTGCCTCGGTCAGAACGCCGGAAACGACTCCGTGCGTCACTTTCTTTGCGCCCGCCAACAGATCAACCGTCCGACCCACGAGTGCGTTGGCCATGTTGAGGCTGACGATATTCGGCGAGA
>JANPGI010000307.1:0-1749 GCA_031423875.1 Verrucomicrobiota bacterium
CATGCCGTTTTCTTTTGCGGCAGACATCGTTCTCATTCCGTATGACGTTTACACTGATTGTCGTTACACCAACAATGCGATCAAACATTGAGATGATTCAGCCAAGAGAGATTTTGCCGCCTAACCATGCGCTGCAGCGCCTATGAGGGTTGTCAATCGGAGTTGAGGTTTTCTTAAATAGTTTTTCGTTTGGGTTTGAGGTGTCCGTGGCGCGGAGCGTAACGGAGGTGAAGCGAAGTCGCTCGCGTCAGCGGTTTGTCTCCGTGCCATCGGGCCGTTCCCGTTCCACTTCTTGTCCGGCTCAAATGTTTTTCTTAATCGCTGTTCCTTTTTGTTCCATCCCTGTTCGCTTCCGAGAGTCTTGCCCTGCCGGGTGTCGCCGCGTGACTCATGCCGGACCCTTTTGCGTCCCGCACCAGCGACTACGCAGCCTTGCCGGAGTCATTCTAAAACAGGTGATTGAAGTTCAAACAAATTACCCTAGCCGCGCTGCGCAGGAATTGGCTTCACTTTCCGTCTCGCTTCCCGCTGAATATCGCACGACGGATGAGTGACATTTGGCAAACATGAGCGCGACACACAAACCCACAACTAACGCAGTGGTGTATCGCGTTCTGTTCGTGGACGATGATAAACGCTTTCTTGATACGTTGCGCGAGTTGATGAGCGTGTTCAGCGAGGGTCGTTGGGAGGTGTTGACGGCGGAGAGCGCGAGCCGTGCGTTCACGTTGTTGCAGGAGCAGACGGTGGACATGGCGGTGATTGATGTGCAGATGGGGGTGATGGACGGCATCCAGATGCTTTCGCTGCTCAATCGTGGTCATCCCAATGTGCAGAAGGTTGTCCTCACCGGTTTCGCCAATGAGAAGTATCGCGCGGCTTGTCTGAGCAACGGCGCGGAACTCTATCTCGAGAAACCCACCGATCCCAACGGCTGGCAAAGTCTTTATGGTGTCCTGAGCGAAGTCGTGAGGCATCGCCCGGAGGAGGGTTTCCGAGGTGTGTTGCGGCGTGTGGGATTGCAGGACGTGCTCCAGATGGAATGTCTCTCCCGCAATTCCTCGGTGCTGGAAGTCTCCAACACATCGCTCGCGGGAAAGATCTTCATCGAGACGGGACAGATCATCCACGCGCAGGTGGCGGACATCGCTGGCGAGGATGCGTTGAACCAACTGCTCGCGCTCTCTGGCGGACAATTCAATCTCAAGCCGTTCACCGAACCGCCGTCGCGCACGATCTCGGGTCAGTGGGAATTCCTGTTGATGGAGGCGGCGCGCAAGTCCGATGAAGGCAAGATGGCGCGAGATGCTGCGGCTTCCGGTGCTGCCACGCCTGATGAAGAAGCCGCGAGAATTCTCGACTCCGCGCTTCCGAGCGAGTTGACGTCACCAAAATCCATCGCGTTCGCGCCTGCCTACGAACCCGTGCCGGTGTTGCCGCCCAGCGTGGCATCGCGCCCGAAGGTGGATGAGATGTTGATCTGCTCGGAGCAGGGCGAAGTGTTATACGAATGGCAATGTCTCAACCCGAACATGTGGGTGAGCTTCTTTGAATTCGTCTCCCAACGCGGGCCGCGTCTCTCGCAGACATTGCCGCTTGGAGAATTCAGCCGCATCGAGATCGAGAGCGGTGGATCCCGTGTGGTCGTGGCCATCACCAACGGGCAGGGCGTGATGGTCAAGACGCGGCGCGAAGCGTTGAACCAGGTGATCAAATGAGCGAGTCAGCACAAGTCCGCATCACCCGTTG
>JANPGI010000308.1:0-1765 GCA_031423875.1 Verrucomicrobiota bacterium
GGATCGTTGAAGCGCAGGCCGCGTGCAAGGTCGGCATGGTAGAACTCGGACATCTGGTAAAAGACTTCGCAGTTATCGGTCAGGCATTGGAAGCCGTGCGCGAAGCCGCCGGGGACATAGAGCGTGCGGTGATTTTGTGCGGTGAGTTCAAACCCTTGCCATTGACCGAATGTCGGCGAGTCGCGGCGGACATCCACTAGTACGTCGAAGATCGCACCAGCGGGGCAGCGGATGAGTTTAATTTCGGGACTGGGGTCGGCCTGGAAGTGCATCCCGCGAATCATGCCGCGCTGTTTGGTGAGCGTGAGGTTGCATTGCGGCCAGCGGGTATTGAGTCCGTGCGCGGCGAATTCCTGCTCGCAATATGTCCGCGCCAGAAACCCGCGCTCGTCCTCACGCAGTTCCAGTTCGATGAGCCAGAGGCCGGCGAGCTTTGTTTGGGAAAACTTCATGGCTCAGACGACCTTCACCTTAGGAATCGGCACGATGAACTTGCCGCCCGCGTCGCGATACGCCTTTTGTTGCGCGAGGATTTCATCGGCGAAATTCCAGGTGAGCAGCAGCGTGTAATCGGGTTTGCGCTTGAGCAATTCCTCCGGCGGTACAATCGGGATATGCGTGCCGGGGGTGAGGCGGCCTTGCTTGTAGGTGCTGCGGTCGGCGACGAAATCCAGCGTGTCTGCGCCGACGCCGTAATAGTTCAACAACGTGCTGCCTTTGGCGGACGCGCCATACGCGGCGATGCTCTTGCCTTCCTGTTTCAACTTGGCGAGCAACGCGACGAGATCGTCTTTGAGGGCGCGGACTTGATTGGCGAAACCTTCGTAGTAAGCGAGCGTGTTGACGCCCTTGCGCGTTTCCTCAGCAAACAAATCCGTGGCGGACTTCTCGACGGCGTGCGCGCCGGTGTGGCCAGCGAACAATCGCAGCGAGCCGCCGTGGATGGGCAGGCGTTGCACGCGGAAGATGGTCAGGCCGTGCCGCTCGAACAACGGCTTGAGCGCGGTGAGTGTGAAATAGAAAACGTGTTCGTGATAGATCGTGTCGAACTCGGTGTGCTCGATGAAATCTGCGCCGTAAGGGAACTCCAGCGCGATTCGGCCCTTCGGCTTGAGCAACGTCTTGAGGCCCGCGACGAAGTCATTCGTGTCAGGCGCATGGGCAAAGACGTTGTTCCCGAGAATCAGGTCAGCTTGACGATTTTTCGCGGCAAGGTCGCTGGCAATTTTCTGGCCGAAGAACTCAACCAGCGTCTCGATTCCTTTTTCGCGCGCGACTTTGGCGATGTTCGCGGCGGGTTCGATGCCGAGGCAGGGAACTTTCGCTTTGACGAAGTTTTGCAGCAAATAGCCGTCGTTGCTCGCGACTTCGACGACGAGGCTCTGGCCGTTCAGTCCGAATTCCTTCATGTAACCGTCGCAGGCTTCGCGCGAATGGCGCAGCATGAGATCGGAGAACGAGGATGCACTTTCAGTTCCTTATATAACTATTTCTGGAATTCAAAAGCCGGCTCGTAATACTTTTTCGGAAGTCATAGCTAAAATATATGCTGATTTGCAAGCTGCCGAAGCAATTATCCCGCTTTCGTTTGCCACCAGAACCCAGATCACCCTTCCTGCAATATATGCTGTACGGGCCCGAGCCGCTTTATATGCAAAAGATTGGGACCTTGCAATTTCAGCTTCAACAGCAGCCATCAATGCGGTACCAATTGATACACGTATACAGCATCCTACCATTTGGAGTGATGCCAGTCTTGCAGGGG
>JANPGI010000309.1:0-6411 GCA_031423875.1 Verrucomicrobiota bacterium
AATTACTGCTGGGGCATCGGCACGCACTCGAACAAGCAAGGCGGCGCGATGCTCCCCGAAATGCTCCGCTGGCTCTGGCGCGATTATCCCCGCCCCGACGACCCGCAAGACGACAGCAACCGCAAACTCTTCGTGCCAGCGGAAAGTCAGCCGTAGAAAAAAGTCCGTCTGCGCAGTATCCGGAAAAGATTAACTTTCCACAATGCGCGGCCACGCGCCTTTGACACTGCCGAAGTGGCGCGTGAGTTTTGCAAATTCCGGCGACGCGGGATCGGGGCAGACGGGTTTGCCCGCAGCGTTTAGGTAGAAACAGCCGAGTTCGGCGGCGGGCAGGCGGGCGACCAGTTCACGAGCCTCTTGCACGGCGGCAAACCACGCCTGTTTGGTCGCGACAAGATCAATAGGCTTGCCCAAGCGTACGTCCGCCAGGTCTTCCGGAAAAAAACGATTCCCGCGCAACGCCCAGTCCAAGATGAACTCCGGCGTCAGTCCGGGGTCTTTGCCACCCGCCGCCCAGACCAATGCGCCCAGATGCAGATGTCGTTCGTGCAGATGAAGGCAGTCCAGAAAGTCCCGGAGCTTCTGGCGACCCGCCATCGCCAGAACTTTGTTCGTGGCGGCGTCCCAGAAATTTAGCCGCCAGCCCAATTCGAGGTCGGGTTCGACCGGATAAAATCTGAACGCCGCATCCTGCACCCATTCGATTTTGGTTTGCAAATCCTGGCGTCGGACAATGGCGCGGCGAAATTCCGGCTGCACGCGGCCCACTGGTTCGACCGTGAAGCCTGCCGCAAGCAGCGTCGCCGTGTCCGCCTCGTAAGCGCGGAGCAACGCCTCGGGCAAATCATGAAACACATCCACGTCTTCGGACTGACGGGGCGTGTCCGATTGCTGATGAAGGACCGTCGCGCCGGCAATGAAACTGTCAGGATTCCGGTTTGCGGCCAGCACCCGCAACACTTCGCGCTCGAAATCTCCTAGCGGCATAATTCAGCAACAATGCGATAGCCACGATGTCCGCCATGCAGCCTGAGATTGCGGATGATCCAAGGCAAATCCTGTTCCTCGACGACGTGATTGGGATCGGACGACCAGAAGCACTGGGCATAAAACTCCTTGAACGCCTTGCGCGCCAGCGCGAGCCGATGTTCGACTTCCATGGAATCCTGACCGTTCATCGCGGAACTTTAACCTGATTCCACCCCCGTCAGCAAGTCGCACCCGGAGCTTTTCAATGCCAGCGGCGCTGGCTATGCTGCCGCCATGCCCGACGATGAACCACCCATCTTCGATCCGGCGGAAGATTGCGAAGAGCGAACGCCGCGCGAGATACTGGCCCGCTACGAATTCACGCCCCTCGCGCCGTCCGAGTTGAAAGACCTCCAATTACCCGGTCGCCTGTGGGAACTGCTCTACGCCGCTGCCGCGCGCCGGTTTTTCTTTTGCTTTACCGACCACTTGAGCGACCGCGAACTCTACACGGCGCTGTGGGAACAATGGCTTGATGAACCCACCGCCGACATCCCACTTGAAGCCGAAACCAACACCACGCTGTTCGTCTCCGAACTCAATGCCAACAGCATGCCCCACGGGGAAATCTGGCTGCGCTACTACGCCGAGGAAACCGACCGCGTCCCGATGTCGCCCGGCGAAATCATTCCGCCGCACGAAGACCTGCCCTACGACCGCGACCGCCATCTGCCCTTGCGCCCCATTCCACTGGAAGCTCACTTCGGCTGGCTGCCCGGCGATGATGATCCCGCCGAAGAAAACGCGCGCGACGAACCCGACCCGCTCGGCCTCGCCGATGTGGACCGCGAAATCGCCGCCGCAAAAGCAGAATCATCCCCGAGCGAGATTTCACCGCCCCCGCCACTCGATCCCACGCTCGAAGCCCATCTCCGCGCCTGCGAACCGGAGAACTGGACGCCACCCGCTGAACAACTCGCCCAGAAAAACATCCCGCTTCTGCCGCCCGCCGAACTGACCGACGAAACCCTCACACCCATTCTCTGGGAACTCCTGCACAACCTTTCCCTGCAAGGCTTCAACGTCTTGCACACCGATCATTTCACCGACCGCGAACTCTACGCCGAACTCTGGGAGCGCGGCCTGCGTGATCCCTGCCATCTGCCAGGCCGCAATCCGCGCGGCGGCTGGTTTCACGACTTCCTCGGCAGTTGGGGCGACGAGCAAATGCAACTCTGGCTGCGCTACTACGCCACCGACGACGAACGCGCCAAACACGCGAAGGAATATCCAAAGGACAAAATCCCGCCCAAAGAGAAACCCATCAGCAACCGCGACTGGCGTCTGCCCAAAGGACCGTTTTAACCAAGGATGACACGGATAACACGGATTCAATCCAGCCGCGAAAGAACGCAGAGAACGCAAAATCTTCTCCCTCTCCTTGCTCGTCGCGCCGAAGTCAGACGTAGGCGGGCCGAACGAGGAGAGGGCCGGGGTGAGGAGTCGAATTCCCGCGTTTCAAACTCGCACTGCATCTCGCTGCCTGATAAATCCATGTCCGATGAACCGGCTTATTCGTAATGAGGATTTACCTGAATCGCTTTGGCGACGAACTGACCGCGTTCTCAAGCTTCCGCCTGATTTGATTCGATCTTGGCTGGCGTTGTTGGAACGACACGACCTCCGCACTCTGGCAGAACAACAAGACGCATCTGGAGGCTGTATCGGTGGAATCAGCAGAGACGCGACTAACAAGCACTTCGCGTGGCGCTTCACGGGTTCATCGGCCCGCGTCCAATTGGCGATGCTTGATCCCGAATCCCACATGCCTCACGTCGCAGATGCGTTCGCGCAGATTTTCGCTGGCGGTCGCGTTGCTATCGCTGATTTGCCCTGCGGTTCAGGGGCGGCAGTCCTCACCATCCTCACGGTGCTTGCTGAACTGCGGCGACAGGGCCGAGTGCCGCGCGAACCACTCGATGTGATAGTCATCGGCGGTGAAATTTCTGCTGATGCTCGCGGCTATGCGGCAGAAGGCTTGAATGAAGTTCGTGAGGCGTTGGAAGCGCAAGCCATCAATGTCAAATCGGTGTTTCTGCCGTGGGATGTGTGCAACGACATCAGCAACACCGATCTCATTCGTCAGCTCACGATTCTCTGCAACGGTTGTGCTGCCCGGATGCTCGTGCTCGCGAACTTTTCAGGCTTTTTGCAGTCGCAAGGAAACTGGAGTAATGCCAAGCCACAGTTGGATGAACTGTTTCGTCACTCTCGTGACGAACGAAGCTCCGTTGTTTGGATTGAACCACAGAACGAAAGAGTTCTCCGCGCAAACGGCGGGCTTTTCCATCGAATAATCAACTGGGCAGCCGACATGATGCCATTTGTTCGTCGAGCAACGGTGACCGCACAAGATAACGGTGTGGCTCAGTCTTCGGCAAAGGTTGCTCATGTGCTTCGCCAAGATGAAACCTTTGATGCGAAACTGGCCGTGATGCGATTCGATTTGAATCTCTAGCGATGAAAAACGTGCGTCCAGAGATTTTGGCGGTGCGGGCGGTGAACCAGTATCGGCGGCGCGACATACTGCCATATCTTGGCCTGCGATATTATTTGGCGAACCAATGCGCTCTGCGTGATCGGTGGGCTGGCGATGTGGCCTCTCATCTTGTCATCTCTCGGACGAAACCAAATTACTTTTCCGCACTGCACTTCAAAGAACACCCAGACGGCAAACAGGTCGAACATCGCCAAATGCATTTGCCTGGGCCGAACGAAGCTTTCGCTGAAGCCGCCCTTCTGAATGAATGCTCAAAGCACACGGAGGCGTTCCAAGCACTCCCTTGTGTTTTTAGCTATCGGTTTGCTCCAGCAAATTCCCCGAAAGGGATTTTCGAGACGTATTTTTCTGGTTTCCGTGAACGTCACGCCGCCGTGGCTAACGCTTGCAAGCAAAATACGGACGGCATTGTGATCTACACGGACATTAAACGGTTCTACCCAAGCATCACCACTGCGTCCGCGTCAGACGCTTGGTCGCAAGCGTGCAACACCGCCAAGATCGGCGAAAAATTCCGGCATCTCGGCGAGAAGATATTGCGCGATCAAGCCACGGTAGCAGCGGGAATTGGAGATTGCGCCGGAATTTTAACTGGCCCGATGTTCAGTCACCTGATCGGCAATTTAGTGTTGAGGACGGTTGACGCGCGGATGAATGAAGCGATGCCGGGTGGCTACTTTCGATATGTTGACGACATCATCCTCACCGGACAGGAGGCACAGGTTAAAGATGGGCAAGCGCGGTTGACCGAGTTGTTGAAAGCCCAAGGTCTGCATCTGCACGAGCAAGGCGGGAAAGGTTTTCACATGCAGGCGACGGAATGGCTGACGGGGGAGAATGATTTTGTAGATGACGGTCGCAAACCCAATTGGATGACGCTCGTCTCGGGACTTAAAGAATTGCTCGTCGCGAAAGCTGATGCCCGCAATGAACTGATGAGCGCATTTGCCACACAAGGAATGCGATTCCCCATGCCCGATTACTCTGAAGCTGTAACGGAATCATGGTATCTCAAAGGACTGCTTCGACGCCTCAAATACAGCGTCGCGCGTTTTCGGGCTAGGGGAGTAACGGTTGCAGGGCTGATACACGATGCAGTTCTGGTCAGGGACGCGTATGCCAATGGACTGCGTGATCAACTTGTCGGTGCGCACCAACTGCACGGTTACGAGCGCAAGCGGAGAATCCCGAAGCTGCGATTTTTTGCAGGACGCCTGACATACTTGGCAACGCCTCAAATGCTGCTGGAATTCAGTGCTTCTTTGAAAGCCCTGCCCGAATTGCGACTCATCGCGCAAGTCTTCAAAACGATAGCTACAGAAGACGCAACGGAACTACTTCAGTATGGCATCAATGCTGTGCAAGCTGCCGCACAGGTTCTTCGCCTCACCAGTCGTCCCGTTCGCTGCCAACCGACAGTCTGGCAGACGCCAGAAATCCAAGGGTTAGCAATACTGCGGCTCAACGGTGTCACGGTGGATACGGGTAACGGCACAAACAGTCCTGACGATGAACTCAACCGTTTTGCTCTCTGGGATCATGGTAGCGAACTGATGAAATCCGAAGAACCGTTCATCCGAGAGCTTGCCTGTTTGCATGGCGATGATGACGGTTGCCGACACGCATCTGTGCTGGATTCAGCATTTGATCGCGATGAGCAACTTGCCTTCGACGCGATTGCTCAATTGCAGCCGTCCAGTTATTTCTGACCTTCTTGCAATTCCGACTCCTCACCCCGGCCCTCTCCTCGTTCGGCGAGGAGAGGGGGAAGCTCTTTGTGCCCTTTGTGATCTTTCGTGGCTAAATTGAATCCGTGTTTATCCGTGTCCATCCGTGGTTAAAACGAATTCGACACCTCACCCTCAATCCCCCTCCCCGTTCGAGGCGGAGAGGGAGGTTAAAGCCCCAGCTTCTTGAACCGGTTGTTCACTTCCTTGAAATGGAAGTCGAGCGAGCAGAGGGCTTCGAGTTCGCCTTTCTTGAAATGTTTCGCCACTTCGGGATCGGCTTGGAGTTGCTCCACGAAATCTGCGTCGTCGCGGCCGGCGTGTTTGACTTCCCAAGTCTTCATCGCGGCGTCCTGGCAGAGTTTGTAGGCGGCTTCGCGCGTCAGGCCTTTCTTGATGAGCGCGAGCAGGACGGTCTGGCTGTTCCACATGCCGAGCGAGAGGCCGAGGTTCTTTTTCATGTTCGCGGGATAGACGACGAGACCATCCATCAGGCGCGTGAGCAGGCCGAACATGTAATCGAGCAACGTGCAGGAATCGGGGAAGATGATGCGCTCGACGCTGCTGTGGCTGATGTCGCGTTCGTGCCAGAGGGCGACGTTTTCCAGCGACGCCATCGCGTTGCCGCGCAACACGCGCGCGAGGCCAGTGAGACGTTCCCACGTGATGGGGTTGCGCTTGTGCGGCATGGCGCTGCTGCCTTTCTGGCCTTTGGTGAACGGCTCTTCGACTTCGAGCACTTCGGTGCGTTGTAGATGCCGGAACTCCACGGCCCAACGTTCGATGCTCGCGCCGACGAGCGCCATCGCGAGCTGGAATTCTGCGTGGATGTCGCGCTGCACGACTTGCGTGGCGATGGGTGCGGGTTGAATGCCGAGCTTCTTGCAAACGTAAGCCTCCACGCGCGGCGACAAATGCGCGCTCGTGCCGACTGCGCCGGAAATTTTGCCGACGGCCACGACGTCGCGAACGGATTCGAGGCGGCGCAGGGCGCGGGTGAATTCATCGTGCATCAGCGCCAGCTTGAGGCCGAAGGTCGTGGGTTCGCCGTGGATGCCGTGGCTGCGACCCATGCAGGGCGTGAACTTGTGTTCCTTCGCGCGGCGGGCGATGACGGGCAGCACTGCTTTCACGTCGGCGATGAGGATGTCCGCG